>NZ_VPAM01000039.1:0-34224 GCF_013419215.1 Acinetobacter sp. YH12096
AGCTGTAAGCGTCGCGGTTTCTGCCCGAGCTGTGGGGCGCGGCGGATGGCCGAAAGTGCCGCCTTGCTGGTTGATGAAGTACTGCCTGAACAACCCATGCGTCAGTGGGTGTTGAGCTTCCCGTTTCAGCTGCGTTTCCTGTTTGCCAGCCGGCCCGAGATCATGGGGTGGGTGCTGGGCATCGTTTACCGCGTCATTGCCACGCACCTGGTCAAGAAAGCGGGCCATACCCACCAAGTGGCCAAGACGGGCGCGGTCACCCTGATCCAGCGTTCTGGATCGGCGCTCAATCTGAATGTTCACTTCCACATGCTGTTTCTCGACGGTGTGTATGTCGAGCAATCCCACGGCTCAGCGCGTTTCCGCTGGGTCAAGGCGCCGACCAGCCCAGAGCTCACCCAGCTGACGCACACCATCGCCCACCGGGTGGGTCGCTATCTGGAACGGCAAGGCCTGCTGGAACGGGATGTCGAAAACAGCTATCTGGCCTCGGATGCGGTGGATGACGACCCGATGACACCCCTGCTGGGGCACTCGATCACTTACCGTATCGCTGTCGGTTCACAGGCGGGGCGAAAGGTGTTCACTTTGCAAACTCTGCCGACCAGTGGTGATCCGTTCGGTGACGGGATTGGCAAGGTAGCCGGGTCCAGCCTGCACGCCGGCGTGGCGGCCAGGGCCGATGAACGCAAGAAGCTCGAACGGCTGTGCCGGTACATCAGCCGCCCGGCGGTATCCGAGAAGCGGCTGTCGTTAACACGAGGCGGCAACGTGCGCTACCAGCTCAAGACGCCGTACCGGGACGGCACCACGCACGTCATTTTCGAACCATTGGATTTCATTGCAAGGCTGGCCGCCCTGGTACCGAAGCCCAGAGTCAACCTAACCCGCTTCCACGGGGTGTTCGCACCCAACAGTCGGCACCGGGCGTTGGTCACGCCGGCAAAACGGGGCAGGGGCAACAAGGTCAGGGTGGCTGATGAACCGGCAACACCAGCACAACGGCGAGCGTCGATGACATGGGCGCAACGGCTCAAGCGTGTTTTCAATATCGACATCGAGACCTGCAGCGGCTGCGGCGGCGCCATGAAAGTCATCGCCTGCATTGAAGACCCTATAGTGATCAAGCAGATCCTTGATCACCTGAAGCACAAAGCCGAAACCAGCGGGACCAGGGCGTTACCCGAAAGCCGGGCGCCACCGGCTGAGCTGCTCCTGGGTCTGTTTGACTGACGAGCCTGAAGGCCAACGATACCAATCAAAATGCTGCGTTCACAGCGCCGCGGCAGGGATCCGCCGTGCTGGTTGTCGGAAAAGGAGCCGCTAGTGGGAAAGAGGAGGGTAAATTTTCAGCGTTGCTGGCTCCCCGTCAGCCGGATTGGGTTGCATCGCAGGGGTGTCGAAAGAGTCAACTGCGGTCCAAAGCTGTTGGACTTGGGTGAAAAGGGCGTTTATTCTTCCTATACGTGAACCGCATCCTACGGAATGAGTAACCCTTGCCCTATTGTGAGTAGAACGTCGTATAATTCAAACGAAAGCAGTTAATAGGTATGAAATATCACAGCACAAAAGAGCGACAGGACATGTTTAGATGATGTTATTATAAAATAATAACATCATGGATGAATAAAAAATAATTTTCTATCTTTACAACTATGTTATACTTCTATGATAAGGCTATGATGGCAAAGCCTTGGTTTTCCTAATCAAATAGTCGCCGAGATGGCTTCAATGCGACAGTAGGTCTACTGTCTCACAATTAATTCATGTATCAGATTTTTGTTCCCTGATGGGAAGTGTTATCCATACGAAAAGAATATGGGTAAAGTGTTACACCTGTATATGACATTCAGAATGTCCTGTCGGGGGAACTGGTACCAATTTAATAAAAGAAAACAGTATAGAAATGACAATCGAAGATATGCAAACATTAGCCCTAGAGCATGGGCTGAGAATTTCGGAAGAGATGAGCGTCAATGAGATGGGCATCGACTTTAGAGTTGCCTTTGTAAAGGAAGTAAACGGTGAGAACTGGGTACTCCGTATACCTCGAAGAAGCGATATGCTTGAACAAATCGAAAATGAAAGTAGAATATTGGATTTAGCCAAAAGAAACCTGTCGATCAATGTCCCTGATTGGAAAATTGTATCGGAGCGCCTAATAGCCTACCCTTTACTGGAGGATGCGCCTGCTCTGACATTCGATGCGATAACACATGAGGTTTCTTGGAACATAGATCGCGATAGCATAGCTTATGTGGAGTCTCTGGCAAAATCATTGGCCGAATTACATCGTATTACAGCTGACGATGTGAGAAAGAGCAACTTGAAAATAATGACTCCAAGTGAATTGAGGACCGAAATAGCTGACCGTATCCACTTGGTGAAATCTGAGATAGGTATCAGCGAGCCGTTGGAAAACAGATACCGTAGATGGTTGGACAATGACCCTTTGTGGCCTGAATTCACTTGTTTCATCCATGGCGATCTCTATGCAGGGCATGTCTTAACCTCGAAGGAAGGTAAGACCTCTGGTATCATAGATTGGTCTACTGCGCATATGGGTGATCCTGCACTGGACTTTTCTGGTCACGTATCGGTTTTTGGAGAGGATAGCCTGAAGAGTTTGATAACGGAGTATGCTAAACAAGGCGGAACGATATGGGATAGGCTCTACGAACAATCTATAGAGAGGGCTGCTGCAGCTCCATTAGCATATGGCGCTTTTGCGGTAGAGTGCAACGACGATAATCATATCAATGCCGCCAGAGCAGCCTTAGGTATTGTTCAATAAAATGATGTGAGGATACTTTTTTAAATGCTAAAATAGGAGTTCGATTGGTGCCACTTAAGAGTATCATTGATTTCTATTTTAGCCAGTATCCTCCACTTTTAGGAGCTCCTCGAAACTCGATTTTATGATCATCTCTTAAGATTTTGAGCCACCGCTCTACTATCTTGACAGGAACTAATAGCTCGTTTACTAAAAATGGTGCACGCTTTCCTGGATTAGTTCTTATCTGATTAAATAGTAGATTTACTCCCTCACTTACTCCCTCATTAGATTCGAAAAGTAGCTTTGATGAGACAATAACTCGAAAACCGTGCTGGAAATTTTCAAAGACAGGGGGACGCAGACCATAGGATGCGAAGCCTTCTTGGATTCGTTTGATGCCTGACCCATATTTTTCAATAAAATGCGCTTCTTTGAACGTGGCAGATATCCTTTTATTGCGCGCCCATGGCGAGTAATCTTCACGAAGAAGCTGATCAATCGTTAAGTTATCAGCTAAACCACCTGGATTGAAAAACTCTATGGAATTGTAATACACCCTGATTATGGAATCGGCAAATTAATTTGGACTTGGGTGAAAAGGGCGTTTATTCTTCCTATTACGTTGTCGGCAGCGGGCCAAAAAGGAATACGTCCATGCCCATCGAGGTGAAACCGGCTGTGAGCGCGGGTTCAAGCATATAGCCCGACAGGCGCGTATCCTTGCCGATCACGACACGATGGCGGTGGTCACCGCGACGAAAGACACGGCCAGCCGCCATGCCGACGCGCAAGGCGGTTTCCGCCGTCATCGCGCCTTCGTTGGCTTTGCCACGAATACCGTCTGTGCCGAAATATTTGCGCACCATAAGGTCGATTATCCTGTCGTCGGGTCGCCCTCAAAGGGGACATGCCTGCTGAACCGCGAATATAGAGAAATATCCCGAATGTGCAGTTAACGAATTCTTGCGGTTTCTTTCAGCGCCGCCAATACCGCCAGCCCGTCGCGCAAGGGGCGCGGCTCGTGTGTGCGGATGAAGTCAGCTCCACCTGCGGCGGCGGCAAGCTCTGCAGCGAGTGTCGCGGCCCCGACATCCCCCGGACCACGGCCTGTGAGCGCGCGCAGAAAGGATTTGCGCGAAACAGACAGAAGCACCGGCAAATCGAAGCGCAGCCGCAATTCATCGAACCGCGCCAGCACCGAGAGCGAGGTTTCGGGAGCAGCCCCCAGAAAAAACCCCATGCCGGGATCAAGGACAAGGCGGTTGCGTTTGATACCGGCACCCGTCAGCGCCGCGATGCGCGCGTCAAAGAACGCCGCAATGTGATCCATGATGTCGCCAGCGGGTGCCTCGCGCCGATCTGCCTGCCCGTCTTGCACCGAATGCATAACGACGAGTTTGGCAGATGATTTCGCCAATTGCGGATAGAACGCAGCGTCTGGAAAACCGCGAATATCATTGAGATAGGCCACACCACGCGACAAGGCATAGGCTTGCGTCGCGGGTTGATAACTGTCGAGCGAGACGGGAATGCCATCTGCCTTGAGCGCGTCCAGCACCGGCGCGATACGCGCGATTTCTGTGTCGGACGAAACAGGCGCGGCGTCGGGATTGCTGGATGCCGGACCGAGGTCGATCACATCTGCCCCCTCGGCCATCAGCTTACGCGCCTGCGCAATGGCTGCGTCTGGCGCCAGATACCGGCCTCCATCGGAGAAACTGTCCGAGGTTATGTTGACGATGCCGAAAATGATGAGCGATTTATTCATGGGGGCTTCTATAATAATCTCTGTACACGACAAAAATAGATAACTCATTGAAATAATGTCACAATAATTGTTTTCTAACGACGAATACTATGACACATCTCAATGAGTTATATCTTATCTTAAACAAATCTCTAAAATGGAACAAGTCACATTTAAAGTGCTTTGCGCTCATCATGCTTGTGATTATTTTAAAGCAAACATGTAATCTTTCTTCTGCATCTAAAGCCTTGCCCATCAAGTGTTTACCACAATCATTTTATCGACGTATGCAGCGCTTCTTTGCAGGTCAGTATTTTGATTATCGTCAAATTTCTCAGTTGATTTTCAATATGTTTTCATTCGACCAAGTGCAACTGACTTTAGATAGAACCAATTGGAAATGGGGAAAACGAAATATTAATATCCTGATGCTCGCAATCGTTTATCGTGGAATAGCGATACCTATCCTTTGGACATTGCTTAATAAACGTGGAAATTCAGATACGAAAGAGCGTATTGCTTTGATTCAACGCTTTATAGCCATTTTTGGTAAAGACCGTATTGTGAATGTGTTCGCAGACAGAGAGTTTATCGGTGAGCAGTGGTTTACATGGTTAATTGAACAAGACATCAACTTCTGCATTCGTGTTAAAAAAACTTCATTGTCACCAATCATTTAGGAAAGAATCATAAAATTAGTGATTTATTTCGCCATCTTAAAGTTGGTCAAATTGAATGTCGTAAACGACGGATTTTGGTTGGTCGGGTGAAACTATATATAAGTGCACTACAGTTAGAAAATGGAGAGCTTTTACTCGTCGTTTCTCCTCAGTTTAATGCCAATGCTATTCAGGATTATGCATTACGCTGGGAAATTGAAACCTTATTCAGTTGTCTCAAAGGACGCGGGTTTAATCTTGAAAATACGCGCTTGACAGACCCTAGACGAGTGAAAAAATTGATTGCGGTGTTAACTATAAGCTTCTGTTGGTGTTACTTAACGGGTGAATGGCAACATAATCAAAAAAAAGCGATAAAAATAAAGAAGCATGGACGACTCTCAATGAGTTTATTTCGCTATGGTTTAGACTATGTTCAAATGGCGATTCAGCGTTTAATTGGTTTTGGGAAAAAAGAAGAGTTTAAGGAAATTTTGGCAATTTTAAGAAAGCAGAATCCTGATAGGATAAGGGTTCTGTGAAATTTGTCGTGTACAGAGTATAATAATAATAATCGAGCATGAGTCTCATACGGATGCTCGGGTCGAAAGGGAATCCCCAGGCGAGTAACCTGTTTGCGGTGATCCATTAGCTGCAGGAGCAGAATAGCATACATCTGGAAGCAAAGCCAGGAAAGCGGCCTATGGAGCTGTGCGGCAGCGCTCAGTAGGCAATTTTTCAAAATATTGTTAAGCCTTTTCTGAGCATGGTATTTTTCATGGTATTACCAATTAGCAGGAAAATAAGCCATTGAATATAAAAGATAAAAATGTCTTGTTTACAATAGAGTGGGATATGTGGAGTCGATTAGTCCAATTTCTCGGTCAAAGCCCAAGGCCTTTTCGGCATTAACCAAGAGTCTGCTTAAGCACAATTTTCTGGTGGGTAATCATAACTTTTGCCTCATTTGTGATGGATTGATCTATCTTGATTCTACTGAATCGGATCATCGGATTGCCAAAGCCGTAGGTGGGCAAGGTGTTCTAGAGAATGGTCTGCTGGTTCATCCCATCTGTAATAGGATGAAATCAGATCTGAGCCTGGAAGAGATTAGAGCGGATTTGTTTGGTGAATTACTGTATTAATCAACAGAGCGATGAGCTCATTTTTGCAGAAGTATCAATGATTAATCACATGATTTAACTTTTGATACATTCAGCCAATATGGTTATTTTTAATTCAGTCCAGAATCACAACCAGAAACTAGCTGTAGTTTCTGAATGACCGTCAAGGTCCTTAGTTTCGCCCATAGATTCCCTCTGTGGGCTTTTTTTGATCAAAAATTGTATAGATGCTCTAAAATAAACCTTTTAGCATTTCATAAGCAATTAGGATTAAGGCTGAGACCATCAGCACAACAAAAATGAGTTCCACTCTAGTTAACAACTTAGTTCCATTTACTTTTCACTTAATTTATATAGCAGTTAACTCGTAGCATAAATGACATAACATGACATGGAAAATAATCAAAAAGACAGAATTTGGATTTTGATCAGATCTGCATGTTTACATGCTTCTACAGCAGCTTTGAATGTTTCACTTAACCTTTAAACTTTTCTTAAAACTAAATATATTTACATATACATTCTAAAATTTGATAGAATTTATTAAAACTTTAGATTCTAAGTGTAAATAATGAGAAGCGCTAATATTCGACGTGATGGCTACTTAAAATTTCTGAATACATGGCAAGACCGTGATGTCATTAAAGTGCTTTCGGGTGTACGTCGCTCTGGAAAATCCACCTTGTTAGCGATGTTTCAACAAGACCTAAAAGCACAGGGTGTACAAGCCGAAAACATCATTGCTATCAATTTCGAATTTATGGAATTTGAAGAACTCACAGATTACCGTAAACTACATGATTATGTACTGTCTAAAGTTGATAAAAGCAAAAAAAACTATGTTTTTTTAGATGAAATACAACATGTTACCAATTTTGAGAAAGTAGTCGACTCCTTATATGTTCGGGATTATATCGATTTATATATTACAGGCTCAAATGCATTCTTTCTAAGTGGAGAACTTGCGACTTTACTTACAGGACGCTATATCGAGCAACACGTTCTACCTCTGTCATTCCAAGAATTTAAACAGTGGCATATTGAAAATAATCCGATCATCCAACAATTATCCAATCGTGATTTGTATGCCATGTATACGCGCAGTAGTTTCCCTTATACGCTTGCCATGACTAGCCAGCAGGAAACTTATGATTACTTGCAAGCGGTCTATGCCAGTGTAATGTTTAAAGATGTTATTCCCCGTTTGAATACGGCCGATATTAACTCTCTCGAGCGTGTCGCAAGATATTTAGCAAGCGTGACAGGCTCACCCATTTCCATCAATAAAATTAAAAATACCTTTGTTTCAAGTGGGGTTAAGATTTCATTTGAAACAGTAAAACGCTATATTCAGGGCTTACAGGACAGTTTGTTATTTTATAGTGCCGCACAATTTAAAGTACGCGGGCGTGAGTTATTACAATCCTCTGAAAAATACTATTTAGTTGATGTCGGATTGCGCCGGATTATGTTGCCTGATGCTAATGCTGATCAAGGTCATATCTTAGAAAATGTGATTTATCTTGAGCTTGTCAGACGAGGTTATACGGTCTATGTAGGGCGGGTTGATGAATATGAAATTGATTTTGTTGCTGTCGATACTTTACAGAATTTAACTTATTATCAGGTGGCATTAGAAACGCTCAATGAGGAGACACTCAGCCGAGAGTTACGTCCATTACAGAAAATTTCTGATTCGTATCCCAAGTATTTGCTTACCTTAGACACGATAGGGACTGAAGCGAATTATAATGGTATTGTAAAAATGAGTGCTCTCGATTGGTTGCTATCTGAAAATAAGTAAAGTTGAGGGTAGACATGGATACTCTTATTTATTAATTAAAACTCAAAGACTTTTCAGCATCATTCAAGAATGTATTCAAGCATAATTTCTGCTCCAATTGTGATGGATCGATTTACCTCGATTCGATTGAGTCAGACTATCATGATTGAGCCAGAGTCGCTTACTGAAAGTAGCGAGAATTGCGCTGGAGTTTCTGAAGGATATTAATTCCTTAGTTTGCCCATTCATCCATGTGGGCTTTTTTTTTGATCAAAATACAATGCTGTTCTTGCTAAAAAATGACGGCACCTACAATAAAACACAATATTCCAAAAATAATCCAAGGCCAGATCTTTGTCTTCGGTTGTTCTAAATTCTGAGGATTATATTCCGTGTGTTCTAGCGATGTCGGTTGTGGAACACGGGTCTTTTTAGAGTAAGGCTGGTGTTTAGAGTAAGATAGTCCCGTACCTGGAATGCCGACACTGGTTCGCGTACCTTTTTTCCCAATATTTAGAGAAGCACCAGGTTTGCCAATGCTGGCACTGCTGATGCCTTTATGGGTCAGATTAATTTTAAAACCCGGGAATAATTTAATACTTTTACGAAATCTAAAACCCATATTGCTCTCATTCTAAAACTTAGCTCAATTCACGCGCTATACCAGGATCCATGATCTGCTAGAGATCGTAGTTTGACGGCTATCATCAGGATACTAGTATATTTTTTATCTGATGATTGCAATACTACCTTTAAATACCGTCAAAAATGTTTACTGTATATTTGCTGTAGGGTAATCTTAAAGCTGCTATTTATTGACTGATTGGTATATGACGACAGATAAGCATGAAGTCCTGCTACGAATGCGAGCGATCGAGCTGCTTGCTTACTGGGAAGGTCGTTTGGTTACCAATCGTTTAATGAGCTGGTTTGGGCTCAGTCGACAGCAGGCTTCTGCGGATATCAAGCGCTATAATACGCTGTATAACCCAGATGCCTTGATTCATGACCCCTCCGTCAAGGGTTATGTGCCTAAGGCCAGCTTCCAGCCTGTACTGACTACAGCGCACATCAATGAATATCTTAATATGCTGTCAGGTTTGGTTAGTGAATCGCATACCCTGATTGCGACACCAGAACCGAATCTTGCAGCAGTTCAATTACCTGATCGCAGTGTACGTCCTGAAGTGATTCGGGAAGTTTTGCGTGCCTGCCGAAACCAAAACACTTTAAAAATGATTTATGCCTCCATGCAGAATCCGCAGTGGCATGAACGCATCATTTCCCCACACACCCTGGTGTATACCGGTTTTCGCTGGCATGTCCGTGCCTATTGCCATCAGAGCAAGCAGTTTAAGGACTTTTTACTCTCCAGGATTGATCGCACACCTGTTGTGGTGGCGATTGAGTCAGTAGGCCCTGCTCAGGATCAGCAATGGCATGAAGAAATTGTACTGACGCTGATCCCTAATCCAAAATTGAATGAAGCTCAAAAAGCGCTAGTCGAAAAAGACTTCGGCATGCCTGATGGCAGATTACAGATTCCGGTCAAAAAAGCCCTGGCTCACTATACCTTGCAGCGATATCAGGCTGCGATCACGCTAGCTGAGGCGGAAGATGCCTTGAAATATCCTCTGGTGTTACAACGTTCAGATATCGAAAAGCTGTCATCTTATCTGTTTGATCAGGCGTCATAGGAGATTGGCCATGTTAGAGCAATTTCATTATGACAGTGACCTGATTGGTGGCTCACTGATGGTACGTGAAAGCCGGCTGATCGCGGATCTGTTATTACGAGAGGCGACTCCAGAACAATGGTATCAGGCAATTCAGATTGACAATATTCTGCAAAAAAGAACGCCTGCTTCAGCTCAACGCAATGCCACCGCTATTCGTAAGCGTCTGGAGCGCTTAGAGCCTGATTTCTGGAAAGCTTTGCGTGATGGGGATGATGAGCTGGCGACCCAGGTGGCTTTTTGTGGCGCATTGGAACGCAACCTGTTGCTGCTTGAGTTTATGGAAACGGTGATGAGAGAGGCCTATATCTCTCAGGCTCAATACCTGGACAGTTATATCTGGTCAGATTTTCTGGAGGAGCGTTCGCAACGCGATCCTGATATCTGTGAATGGAAAGAGTCCAGCAAGAAAAAAATGGGGCAGGTGGTGTTTCGCATGCTGGCAGAAGCCGGTTACTTAAAAAGTACCCGTAAGCTGGAGTTGCAGCGTGTGATCGTCAGAGCAGAGCTGCGTAGCCTGTTGGAAGAACATTATAAACAACGCATTAAAAGATCTATGGAAGTGTCGCTATGGACGCGGTAGTTGTAGAGGGGGCAGCAATGAATCAAAAAATACATGAGCGTCTGAATCAGATTCCAGAGCGAATTCTTTCCACCGAGTTTCTCACCGGGCAAGGACTGGGCAATGAAATTGGCTTCTGGATTTTTGATTATGCACCTGAAGATGAGTTGAAAGTGCGCGAATATCTGCATTTTCTAGACGGGATGCTGGAGAAAAAACACAGTCAGCTGAAGGTGGTGAATATCAACCTGCTGCAAGCCGTGGTGGATTATCTGGCTGAGCGTAACTTCATCGATAAAGCCATTCAAATGCAAAAAGCCAAAGGCGATGATGCGCTGCTCAAAGCGCTGAAAGGCCCACTGCATATGGATAAGTTCGCGCCCTATCTGGTGAGTAAATATGCCACCAATGCGCAAGATATTGTGTTGATGACTGGGGTAGGGTCGGTTTGGCCACTGTTACGTGCCCATCACTTATTAAACAGTTTGCATTCGTTACTGGGGCATAAGCCAGTGGTGCTGTTTTACCCAGGTTATTACGACGGTCAAGCGATGAGTTTATTTGGAAAAATTCCAAGCAATAATTACTACAGAGCATTCAGATTAGTGCCTTAACACGGCAAATAGAAATAAGAATTCGGGGGAATGGATTGAGATGAACATTAAAGAACTTTTTTATAAGCCATTAGATCGTGCGATTAACGGGGTCGTAAAAGCAGACCAGAATGACAATACTACGGTTTATCAGGAACTCGATGAGTATGTGGTCACCAATGAACTGGAAAAGCATTTTCGGGACTTTTTCCAGTCTTATGGCACAGACCTGAGCGATCCTTCGATTGCCAACCGTGTCGGCGTATGGATTTCGGGCTTCTTTGGTTCAGGTAAATCACATTTCCTGAAAACCTTGTCGTATATTCTGGCCAATAAAGTGGCACGCGACGCGGAAGGTAACGAACGCAGTGCTGCAGAATTCTTTGATGAAAGCAAAATCCGTGATGCGTTTATCCGTGCCGATATTGGTAAGGCCGTCAGCCATCATGCCGATGTCATCCTGTTTAACATCGACAGTAAAGCCAGCTCCAACGATGATGGCAATCCGATCCTGAATGTGTTTTTACGTGTGTTTAACGAGTATCAGGGTTTTAGTGCTGACCATCCACATATTGCCCATATGGAACGTCACCTGAGCCAGAAAGGTGTCTACGAACGCTTTAAACAGGCGTTTGAGGAATCCAGCGGCATGTCTTGGCTAGAAGAACGTGACGGATATCAGTTCTATCAGGATGATGTCGAAACTGCGATTTCTCAGGCACTGAATCTATCAGCAGAAGCTGCACACAAGTGGTTTGAGGATTCTGAGCAGACCTTTAGTGTTTCGGTCGAAAACTTCTGTCAGTGGGTGAAAGAATACCTGGACAGTAAAGGACCCCAGCAACGCATGTTGTTCCTGGTGGATGAAGTGGGGCAGTTTATTGGCAGCGATACCCGCTTGATGCTGACACTGCAAACCATTACTGAAAACCTGGGTACGATCTGTAAAGGCCGCGCTTGGATTATCGTGACCTCACAGGCAGACATCGATGCTGTTTTAGGTGAGATGTCTTCTTCCAAAGCCAATGACTTCTCCAAGATTGCTGGACGTTTTAAAACCCGTTTATCGCTATCCAGTTCCAATACCGATGAAGTCATCCAGAAACGTTTATTACGTAAAACCCCAGAAGCTGAAGCATTGCTCAGATCAGTGTTTGAGCAAAAGGGTGATATTTTAAAAAACCAGATTACCTTTGACCGTTCAGGCCCAACCCTCAAGAACTATGAGGGTCCAGACAGCTTTATCAATAACTATCCTTTTGCGCCGTACCATTTCCAGCTGGTGCAGAAAGTTTTTGAAGAAATCCGTAAGGTCGGTGCGACCGGTGCTCACCTGGCCTATGGTGAACGGTCCATGTTGGATGCGTTCCAGATGGCCGCGAACGCGATTGCCACAGATGAAGTCGGTGCCCTGGTTCCTTTCCATCGCTTCTATACTTCGGTCGAAGGCTTCCTGGATACAGCAGTGAAGCGTACCATCGACCAGGCAGGGCAGAATAAGACCCTGGATGGTTTTGATGTGCAGATGCTGCGTACCCTGTTCATGATCCGCTATGTCGATATCATCAAAGGTACCTTGGATAACCTGGTGACTTTGTCGATTGAGAAAATTGATGAAGATAAGCTGGCATTACGCAAGCGGATTGAAGAAAGCCTACTGCGTCTGGAAAAAGAGAGCCTGATTACTAGGAATGGCGATGAGTTCCTGTTCCTGACCAATGAAGAACGCGATATCACTCGTAAAATTAAAGCCACAGACTTAGCAGCTTCAGAAGAAAATAAAGAGTTAGCCAATCTGATCTTTAAAGATTTACTGCGCGATCAGAACAAATACCGCCATCAAGCCAACAAGATGGACTATCAGATTGGTCGTTTTCTGGATGGTCATAGCCTGGATGGCAAGTATGAGAGCGATTTGAAAGTTGAAATCATTTCTCCACTGGATACGGAATATAACCTCTACACAGAAGCTTTCTGTATTGGTAAAAGCGCCGAGGCTGAAGGGCAGATATTGTTTAAACTGGCAGACGATAAACAGTTCTTTAATGAACTGCGCACCTGGCTGAAAACCAATAAATTTATCCGCTTAAATGATGATGGCACTCAGTCCGATATCAGTCGCATTTTGGCAGACCGTGGCCGTGAGAACCAGGAGCGTAAAAAACGCCTGCGTGCCCGGGTCGAAGAAATGTTGCTGGACGCGGAAAGTTATGCCTTGGGTCAACACCTACAACTTTCATCTTCAAGTTCAACCACCAAGCTGGATGAGGCTTGTCGTTATTTGCTGGAAAACACTTATACCAAACTGAGCTATCTGCAAGTCTATCAGCAGGATGCCTGGCGTGAACTGAACGCTGTTTTGACTGTGGATGATATGGCGCAGTTAGGCCTGTCACTGAATGGTGGGCAGAGTAATCCAAAAGCCATGCAGGATGTCGAACAATACATCTCGCTGCGTGCAACAGGTACGGAACGTATTCTGGTATCGGATGTGGTGGATCGTTTTGCCAAACGTCCTTATGGCTGGCCAGATGCCGAGATTTTACTGCTGGTAGGTCAGCTGGCGGCAATGGGGCGGATTTCTCTGCAGTTAAATGGCGGCAGCTTACAGTTAAAAGATGCCTTTGAGCCTTTACAAAACAGCCGCCGTCGCCGTGATGTGTCGATCATTAAAAAACGCCAGACTGATGATCAGGTATTGAAACAGGCACGCCAACTGACCCAAGACCTATTCTCGGCCATGGGACCAGCGACAGAAAAAGAGCTGTTTGAATTCTATACCCAACATTTTAAAAACTGGTTAGCCAACTTTAAATCCTATAAGAGTAAAACTGATGTCGGGCAGTTCCCGGGCAAGAAAGTGATTGAAAAGTCGATTCTCACGATAGATCGCTTACTAGCGAATAGCGACAGTTTCGATTTCTTTAAGGCCGTGGTTGAGAACAAGGACGACTATCTGGATCTGGAAGAAGATTATCGTGATATTCATGAGTTCTTCACTAACCAGATGCCGAGCTGGCAGCAACTGCAACAGGCCTTACGTCATTTTGAGAAAAATAAACAGGCGCTGGGCAGTGATGAGGTGGCAAAAAAAGCCCTCTCCGAATTACATCGTATTTCCACCCTTGAATCGCCCTATGGTCTGTTAAATAAAGTGGCTGATTTGGTTCGCACTGTGGAAAGCGTCAATGAGCGACTGTTGAGTGAGAAGCGCAGTCAGGCGATAGAACACATTGATGACAAGATCAAGCAGCTGGAAGCCGAGATTAAAAACAGTGGTATTGCCACCGCTGAGCTGAGCAATAAGCTATTGCGTCCGCTGCAACTGCTCAAAGCGGATATTGAAGTGGAAACCAGCCTGTCCACCATCTATATGTTGCAAACTCAAACCAGCGTCGAGCGTTTTGATGAAGCCTTGTATGAGTTGGAAAGCGAAGTTGAGGCGGAAATCCAGCGTCAGGCCAAAGCGGCACAACTGGCTCAGAGCAAAGCAGAGAGTGTAACCAACACTGCAACCACCTCCAGCCCAGTTACATCAACACCTGCTGCGAGTCTGGTACAGCCTGCGACAGCCGTAGTGCCACCCAAACCGGTGGTGGAAGTCGATGTCGCCAGCATTTACAGCAAAACCTCCAGCAGTGTCTATCTGGAAACAGAAGAATCAGTGGATCAGTTTGTAGACGCACTCAAAGCTGAATTGAAAAAAATTGTGAGTGATAAAAAGCGTGTGCGTATCCGCTAACAGGGCTTAGGGATATCGGCATCAGTCATTAATTAAAGGTTTAAAGATGAACACCAGCAATATTAAAAAATACGCACCGCAAGCACGTAACGATTTTATCGCAGCCATGCGCAAGCAGGCCGCCAAATACGGCATCACCGCAGACAGCATTTTACCGGCTGAACAGAAAGGCGACTTGCTGCTGATTGGCGATCAGGTTTTTTCGCTATCCGTCATGAAACCACGTGACAAGCTGATCAAACGCATTCAAGCCAGCAGTTTTGAGCAGACGATTGATTATATCGCTTACAGTTGGTTTAACCGTCTCTGTGCCATTCGTTACATGGAATGCAAAGGCTTACTGGATCATGGCCGCCGTGTACTCAGTAGTGCCGATGGTCGTGCAGGCTTGCCGCAGATTCTGGAAGAATGTCTGGATATTGACCTACCAGGTTTAGATGCAAGCCGTGTGGCTGAACTCAAGCTGGATGGTAATAAAGACGAAGAGCTGTACCGTGTGCTGTTACTGGCTCAGTGTCATGCGTTGAATCAGGTGATGCCACTCCTGTTTGAACAGGTGTCTGATGAATCTGAACTACTATTACCTGACAATTTGACCAAGACCGATTCTTTGATTCGTGATCTGGTCAGCAGCATTCCAGAAGAAGACTGGTCGGATGTGCAGATTATTGGCTGGCTGTATCAGTTCTATATTTCTGAAAAGAAAGATCAGGTGATTGGTAAAGTCGTCAAGAGTGAAGACATTCCTGCAGCGACGCAACTCTTCACCCCGAACTGGATTGTAAAATATCTGGTGCAGAATAGCGTCGGTCGCTTATGGATGATGGCACAGCCAGAAAGTACCCTGGCCAGTGAATGGGAATATTATATTCAGCCAGCGGAACAGGCCGATGAAGTCAATGCCCAGTTAAAACAGCTGATTGATGTCCGTATCAGTGAAGATGGCGATACTTTAAACCCTGAAAGCATTACGGTACTGGATCCAGCCTGTGGTTCGGGGCATATTCTGGTGGAAGCTTATGATTGCTTAAAAGCGATTTACTTAGAACGTGGTTACCGTAGCCGTGATATTCCACGTTTGATTTTGGAAAATAACCTGTACGGCATTGATATTGATACCCGTGCCGCACAGCTCGCCAGTTTTGCGCTGTTAATGAAAGCGCGTGAAGATGACCGCCGTTTATTTAGCAATCCACCGAAGCTGAATATTATTGCACTGCAAGATAGTCAGCCGGAACGTTTAGAAGCATTCAGTCAGGATTTGGCAAGTACCGGTATTGCACAGGCAGATTTAAAAGAATTATTAGACCTATTTGAACATGCTTCGACCTTTGGTTCTTTGATTCAAGTGCCTGCGGCATTTGCTAAAAAATTGCCTGATTTAGAAACCAAGCTGAATACAGCATTGGAGTCAGGGGATATTTTTGCACAGCAGTCAGCTCAAGAATTATTCCCTCTAGTCCAGCAAGCTATATTACTTGCTAAACAATATGATGCTGTGATTGCCAATCCACCTTATATGGGTGGAGGAAAAATGAATGCAATCTTAAAAGATTTTGCTAAGAAAAAGTTCCCAGATAGTAAATCTGATTTATTCAGCATGTTTATTGAACGTGGGTTTGCTTGGTGTAAAGACAGTGGCTTTAACAGCATGGTCACTATGCAAAGCTGGATGTTCTTATCGTCTTATGAAGCAATGCGTGAAAAGATTTTACAAGATCGTACCATTCAAACCATGGCGCATTTAGGTGCACGAGCATTCCCTGAAATTTCAGGTGAGGTGGTACAAGCGACTGCATTTGTGATGCAAGGTAAACATCTAAATGGGTTCAAGCCAGTATTTTTTCGACTTGTAGATACAGAGCAGGATCAAAAAGAAACTGAACTAAGATCAGGACTTAATCGTTTTGATTCTACGATTCAAGATGATTTTAAGAAAATACCTGGAAGTCCTGTGGCTTATTGGGTGAGTGATAAAATAGTAGATGCATTCACATTTGGTAAACCATTAAAAGAATATGCTGATGCAAGACAAGGGTTAGCTACCGCAGATAATAATCTGTATTTAAAACTATGGAATGAATTAAATATAAATCAAATTTATTTTGAGGCTACAGACGTTACTAAGGCAATTCAATCAGGTCGAAAATGGTTTCCTCATAGCAAAGGGGGGGGCTTTAGACGATGGTATGGGAATAATGAGTGGGTAATAAATTGGGAAAATGATGGTTTTGAATTAAGAAAATTTGAGAAAAGTGTTATCCGTAATGCGCATGATTATTTTAAAGGAGGAGTGACTTGGTGCGATTTAACCTCAAGTTATTTTAATGCTAGAAGTGTTGGTCAAGGCTTTGTATTTGACACAACAGGTCCAACAGCCATTTTAAAGAAACAAGAGCATAAATCTATTTTGCACGGTTTTATGAACTCTAAAGTTTTTCAGACCTTAGTTAATATTTCTCTGCAAGGATTACATTACAGTAATGGAGTAATAGCTATAACTCCTGTTTTAGAAAAAATATTTGATGATAGTCGGTTATCTAAAATTGAAAATAAGCTATATGAAATTTCTAAAATTGATTGGGACTCTTACGAAACCTCATGGGATTTTACTCAGAATCCTATTATTCGTACGGAGCAGTCAAATCTAGAACAAGCATTTAACACATGGCAGCAACAAAATGCTGACGCCGTGGCTGAAATGAAACGTCTGGAAGAAGAAAACAATAAGCTGTTTATTGATGCTTATGGTTTACAGGATGAACTCACCCCAGATGTACCCGATGAGCAAATTACGCTGACCCGTGCCGACCGTGAAAAAGACAGCCAGCGTTTAGTCTCTTATGCGCTTGGCTGTATGATGGGACGTTATAGCCTGGACGAACCAGGTCTGATCTATGCCCATGCAGGCAATCAAGACTTTGATGCCAGCCGGTATCAAAGATTCCCAGCCGATGCAGACGGTATTATTCCACTGACCGAAATGCACTGGTTTGAAGATGATGCAACGCACCGTATTCGAGAGTTCCTAACTGCCGTTTGGGGTAAAGATACGCTAGATGCCAATATGCAGTGGCTGGCAGAAAGCTTGGATAAAAAAGCCAGTGAAACAGCTGAAGATACCATTCGCCGTTACCTCGCTAGCAAGTTCTATAAAGATCACATGCAGACCTATAAAAAGCGGCCGATCTACTGGTTATTTAGCAGTGGTAAACAGGGGGCTTTCCAAGCATTGGTGTATTTACACCGCTATAACGAAAGTACCTTGGCACGTATGCGTACCGAATACGTCATGCCGCTGATTTCTAAAATGTCCGCTATGGCCAATTCTTTGCAAAGTGAAATAGAAAACAGTGATTCTGCTGCTGAAATCAAACGAAAAGAAAAAGAGCTGCAAAACCTGCATAAGCAACAGGCTGAACTCAGTAGTTTTGAGGAAAAACTGCGCCATTATGCCGATCAGCGTATTTCACTGGATCTAGATGATGGGGTGAAAGTGAACTATGGCAAGTTTGGGGACTTGTTGGCTGAAGTCAAAGCGATTACGGGGGAGAAATGATGAATGCTTTTTCTCCGGTACTAGACCTTGATGAGGTCGTTGCATGAATTTAAGTCAACTACAACAAGGTCTGGAACAAGCCTTTTATATTGAACAGCACCGGATTGTCTTCTGGTACGATGCGGAACAGTCCTTTAGCGAAGAAGTAAAGGCGTTAAAACTGAATGATGTTCATATTCTGAATATGGCAGAAGAGTCGAGTCTGGAGATCAAGCTCAAACTGGAACTTGAGGATCAGCAGGGTAAATACTTGCTGTATTTCCCTAGTCCTGAGCCTGAGACCGAAAAAGACTGGTTACTGGACATCAAGCTGTATTCACGCAGCTTCTATGCCGATCGTTTCTCGATTATTTTCAATGAGCTGGGTTTACAGCAGCAGAGTCTAAGAGAACATCTGGCCAAACGTGAAGAATTCCTTAAAGCCAAAGCCCGTCTGAGTACATTGAAACGCTATATCCAGCCTGATGCAGATGCACAGGATCTGGATATGGCCATGATTGCGGCTGTGGTCAAGGCTGACAGTGCCGAACTTATGCATATCGTTCTGGCACTGGCAGATGAAATGGTACAGCAGAACCTGGCTCTGGAAGTAAATCCAGACTCCTTTGCTGAACTGGAAAAATTCCAACTAGTGCCAGCTTTAGTCACAGCATTACAGGCGGAAATTGGTTATCCAGCATCGGTTGAAGAGTTGAATGGGGAAGCACCATTCAAGCTCGGTACGTTCTTTATCCGTTTGATGAGCACAGGTTTCTGTGAAAGCTTGGGCGATATCCCCGTATGGGCTCAAGAACTGGTGATGTCATCCGTCAGCTCCCGTGCGACGGCTAGAGCCTTTTTGTCGCGCTGGAGAGACAGTTCTAAATACTACCCAACCTTCGATACACTCTCTCAGACCGTGGCCAATGCACTGCGGATCCAGGAGAAGGTCGGGGTCTTTGATCTGGAGCAGCTGCTCGATGTCATGACCTTTGAAGTGATTGAACAAAAGATCATTGTCGATCTGGCCAGCCAGATCCCTGCAGCAACCAAAGCTGAACTGGAACATTTCAGAACGATTATTTCTACCCGTCTGGATGGCTATTGGGCTTCCAAACATAAGGATGATGCAACACGCCGTAAATATCGTACTGTCTATACAGCGTTGCAGGCAGCCATTGAGCTGTTTAGCCTGCGACAGCAGTTTGATGCCGGTTTCTATTTCGACTCGAGTGAAGCTTTGTATAAAGCCTACGAGCAGGAGTTGTATCGCTTTGATATGGCTTATCGCCACTACAGTGCTGCTTCTCAACGCGCTCATGTCGATATCCTGAAAAAACTCGATGAAGAAGTCGAAAATTGCTATTCCTACTGGTATATCGATCACATGGCGCGCAACTGGGGAGAGCGGATTGAAGCAGAGCAACGTCTGAATGTCTGGAAAATGGCAGATATCCCAAATCAGCAAAACTTCTATGATACCCATGTCAGACCCTTGCTGAATTCTGCAACGAAACGCCGTATTGTGGTGATCATCAGTGATGCTTTTCGCTATGAAGCTGCGGTAGAGCTGCGTGATCGTATCAATGAAAAGCGTTATTCTGAAGCGACATTGTCTTCACAGCTGGGCGTTGTCCCAAGTTACACCACACTTGGCATGGCCTCGTTGTTGCCGCATCAGACTTTGGAGTACAAAGAGGCCGCAGGTGATGATGTTTTAGTAGATGGGCAGTCCAGCAAAGGGACTGCAGCACGATCCAAAATTCTGGCTGCCTATAATGGATTGGCGGTTACCGCTGAAACGGTAAAAGGTTGGTCGCGTGATGAAGGCCGTGAAGCACTTAAAGACCATGATTTGATTTACGTTTATCACAACGTGATTGATGCTCGGGGAGACAGTGCCTCTACAGAATCAGAAACCTTTATGGCGGTGGAACATGCCATTGAAGAACTGACCGAACTTAGCCGCAAAATCTTGATGCATTTCAATATTTCTACCCTGTTGATCACAGCCGACCATGGCTTCTTGTTCCAGCAAAGTAAACTGGAATCTGCGGATCGTTCAAGCTTGACTGAAAAACCGACCAATGCATTGAAAAGCAAAAAACGCTATGTGATTGGGCATGGTTTACCAGAGAGCAAGGAAGCATGGAAAGGCTCAACCCAAGCTACGGCAGGCACACTATCTGCGACTGATTTCTGGATTCCAAAAGGGGCGAACCGTTTCCATTTTGTGGGAGGCTCACGTTTCGTACATGGCGGAATCATGCCTCAGGAAATCGTAGTGCCTGTACTGACAGTAAAACAGCTGCGTGGTGAAAAGGCTGGACAGCGGACCAAGCGTAAAGTTGAGGTCATTTCTACCAAATCCACGCTGAAGATGGTCAATAACATCCAGAAGTTTGATTTGATGCAAACCGAAGCTGTCAGTGAGCTGGTCATGCCAGTGACTTTATCCATTGCCATTTATGATGGGGATCTTAAAGTTTCCAGTGAAGAAACCTTGACTTTTGATAGCAGTACCGACTCTGTTGCCGATCGGGTCAAACAGGTCAGACTGTCATTATCCGGTACTGATTTTGACCGTAAGAAGGATTACTTCCTAGTGCTGAAGGACAAAGACCTGAATATCGAAATGCAACGCTATAAGGTCACCATTGATCTGGCATTTACCGATGACTTCTCCTGATAACGAATTAACGATAGAGCGTAGCCTACATGGAATCTGCTAACGATAAAGAACTGGATCAGCTGCTGAATGAACACTTTGCTGGGCGGGTGGTACGTAAGGATCTGACTAAACTGATCAAAGAAGGGGCAAATGTCCCTGTCTATGTACTCGAATACCTGCTGGGGATGTACTGTGCCTCGGATGATCCAGAGATCATTGAACAGGGACTACGTAACGTAAAGACCGTACTGGCTGAGAACTACGTCCGACCGGATGAAGCCGAGAAGGTGAAATCCCTGGTCCGTGAACGGGGCAGTTATAAGGTCATTGATCGGGTGACTGTAAAACTGAATGAGCGTAAAGACAAATACGAAGCATCATTTAGTAATCTGGGCATCAAAGATGCCGAAATCTCGGCAGGCATCGTCAAAGAGTATGAAAAATTACTTGTTGGTGGTATCTGGGTCATTGCTACGCTCAGTTACTATTATGAAGAAGGACAAACCAATTCTCCATTTGGGGTGAGTTTACTCAAGCCGATTCAAATGCCGAATATGAATATGGATGAACTTTTCAGTGGCAGAGCAGCATTAAGCACTGATCAGTGGCGCGAGAGTTTAATCCGTTCGATCGGCATGGAACCGGCTTCGTTAAAAGAGGACGTGCAATGGCACCTATTAGCGCGTATGGTTCCGTTCGTTGAAAATAACTATAACGTCTGTGAACTTGGACCACGCGGTACCGGGAAAAGCCATATTTACAAAGAGTGTTCACCGAATAGTATTCTAGTTTCAGGTGGGCAAACCACTGTCGCCAATCTGTTCTATAACATGAGTAGCCGCCGTATTGGTCTGGTTGGACTCTGGGATGTGGTGGCCTTTGATGAAGTCGCTGGTATTTCCTTTAAGGACAAAGATGGCGTACAGATCATGAAAGACTACATGGCCTCTGGATCTTTTGCCCGTGGTCGTGAACAGATGGAAGCCTCAGCTTCGATGGTTTTTGTGGGTAATATTAACCAAAGTGTGGAATCTCTGGTTAAAACAAGCCATCTCTTGGCGCCGTTCCCTGAAGCCATGATTGATTCGGCATTCTTCGATCGTTTTCATGCTTACATCCCCGGCTGGGAAATTCCCAAGATGCGCCCGGAGTTCTTCACCAACCGTTATGGCCTGATTGTTGATTATCTGGCTGAATTCTTCCGGGAAATGCGCAAGCGTAGCTTTGCAGATTCCATTGAGAAGTACTTCAAACTCGGAAATAACCTGAATCAGCGTGATGTGATCGCCGTTCGCAAGACGGTTTCTGGATTGATGAAGCTGCTCTACCCACACGGTCAGTTTAATAAAGAAGATGTACGGCAATGTCTTCAATATGCACTGCAGGTGCGCCGTCGGGTTAAAGAACAGCTGAAGAAAATTGGAGGGATGGAATTCTATGATGTGCATTTTAGCTATATCGACAATGACACCCTAGAAGAGCACTTTGTTTCCGTCAAAGAGCAGGGGGGTGGCGGACTGATTCCTGAAGGTCCAGCCAAGCCAGGTTTTCTGTATACCATCGGGCTGAGTAATAAAGGCATGCCGGGGTTATACCGCTTAGAACTTCAAGTGACCAAAGGTTCTGGAAAATTGGCGACATCAGGCTTATGGAATTCAAGCAGTGCCAAGGAGCAGGTCAAAATCGCATTTGACTACTTCAAGGCCAATGCATCCAGAATATCGGGTGGCAGTAAGGTGCTGGAACATGACTTCCACTTACATGTGGTTGAATTACAGAATACCGGGCCGCTCAGCCATCTTGCCTTACCAAGTTTAGTGGCTTTCGCTTCTGGCCTGTTAGGACGATCGGTACAAAGTCAGATGGTGGTACTGGGTGATATGAGCTTGGGTGGTTCTGTGACACCGGTGGAAAGTATTGCCGAATGTCTGCAAGTTGCTTTTGATGCTGGTGCCAAGAAGGTTGCTTTGCCAATGAGTAGTGCGGCAGATATCCCAACGATTCCTGTGGAACTGTTTACCAAGTTCCAGACCAGCTTTTATGCAGATCCGGTAGATGCTGTGTTTAAGGGGCTAGGGGTGGATTAATTTCATATCTGTCTGGAAGAGTTACAGTAGATTGTTTTAAATTCAGTTTCTCAAGTTAAACACCATGTTGTAAAAGCATAATACTGCCTCTTTTAAAGAGCTAGTATTTTAGTGGGGGATTACCCTTCATTTTTTCTTGATCAGATATCTGTTGTATTTTGACAGGATTTTGTTGATCTAAATATTTTTGATACCAAACACGCAATGTTTCAGGAGTACAACCGATTTTAGGAGCAATAGCTGTGATTGCTGCCCAAGTAGAAGGATAATCTTTTTCAGATTCAATTAGTAATTGAACCGCTCTTTCTCTGATTTCAGGGGTCAATTTTACTTTGCCATTTGTAAGGTAAAAGGGGGCAATTTTAGAATGCCGTTGACAATGTATCGCCTTTTGAGTTTGAAGCAATGTACAATGATAAGATTAACCCGTTAGGTCAGGTGGCCTAACTTAAATAAAAATTCTCCGACAAACCCGGTACGGTTCATAGCGAGTATCTGCTTATAAAAATTAGGTTTATTTGATTTTAACATCCGAATTGGGTATATGAGACTTTATGTTAAATGAATGATATAACCCATAGAGAAATATCATCAAATAATGAAGATACTTCGGATAAATTTTTGCTATAAATTATTGTTTTTATATCATTTTCTGAAAGCTTCCAAAATCCATCGGATGCTAGAATATATGTGGATTTTTTTTCAATATCTAAGGTCTTAAAGCTCAAGGGTTTTAACTTTTTTGTATTAAATGACTTGGTGACAATATTATCATTTGAAGAAGACCTAAGTATCATTTCGATACTTTGGGGATCTGTTTGATTATTTAAGCTCATCGCTAAATTATGAGGATAAGTAATCCAACTGATTTGTTGCTCATTATTGATTTTCCCAAGTCTGCAATCACCCAAATGTGCTGAATAAATTTGAGTCTGACTAAAAATAACCATCAAAATACTCATTGCTGCAGGTCGCAATTTTCCCCGATGTTCTATATAAAAATTCTCTGTTAGACGTTCAAAAAAATCATGTATATCTTGTGTAGTATTATTTAATTGAGCAAAGACGTCCTTCAAAGAAAGCACATAAGCCTGAAAATTTTTAACTAGTATGTCGCTGTTTTTACATCCCCCATGACCATCCACTACGTAACAAAAATATAGATTTTCATTATCAGTAAGGTTCCCTACAGCATCGATTCCAAATTTTTCTGGTGCGCTAAGATTCTGACATAAGGAAAAGGAGTTTATTAATATGCTTTTGGCCATTGTTTTATGATCGCTTGAATTACTTGTAAAGCTCTTTCTCTTGAGCCAAATCTACATTGATCTTCCATTATGATTTCAAAATCAGTTAATTCAGTGAGTTTTTTAAATTGGTCAGATAAGTAATCTTTGAGTTCTGTTGGAGCATTATAGACTTCTTCAACTAAGGAGGATCGTCCCAAGCAAATTGTGATGATATCTTCTAAGTCTTTGCTATATAAGGGATCTTCTTTACGGCCATGTAATGCTTCAAACTTGGTTGCTAAGAAATATTCAGGCATTAAGGTATTGATAATTAAATTATTTCCTAGCTTATACTCTACTTTTTTCTTATAAGCTTCTAGATACCAAGAATTAGAGAAGCCTAAAATTTTTTCATCAGTGGGCATAAAGTCTACAATTAGATCTTCCCCTAGTTGGTAGCGACAAGTGAAGTCCGTGTTCTTTTCAAATGGATCTGAACTTTGATAATTTTTAAACCCTAGTTTTCTGACTTTCTCATCTAACTCATACCATTGGGTTGTAGTCTTTATATCTACAATTAAATCAACATCTTGAGTGTATCTAGTTGATAAAGATAAATTTTCTGGATCTAAAAACAGGCTAGTAGTGCACCCTCCAATAAATACTAGGTCTTTGATAAGATCCTCGCTTAAAGCACTTATAACCTGCTCTAGCATCTTCATTTGTGTTAAAGCATTATTCATTGTAGATACTCACGTAATAACTTTTCAGCTATTTTCTTTTCCCTTGGGGAACCTATTCTAAACACATCAATAAGAGCAAAAACTTCATACAGGAAATTATCATCTAACGCTGCATATGGTACAGATTTATATAATGGTTCAACTGCTAATCCTGAAATTGATTGATAGCTTTGAGCGGGCCAAATATAAGGTAATGAAGAAGAATACGATAAATGATCTGAAAGTTTTTTATTATTGAAAACAGTAGGAATACCAATATCAATAGCACCAACTTCTGTATGGAAAAAGTATTGAAAACTGTAAATAATTAGGTCTAAGAGAGCTCTTCTATTGGTTTTCCATTGCATTTCTACTAGCTCTAATCGCTTAAATGGTGAATTAGAGGTTACGATCAATAGCCCTATCTTGATTAAACGCTTTAAAGATTCTGCAACCTCACTTTTACTAATAACTACTGCTTCAGCCAACCCTCTGATTGATAAAGAATCATAAAAAGCACTTAATTTTAAAAAGATATCTAACTGCTCATCTTCTAATTTATCCCACTCAAGTTGTGCTTCTGAATAGTATTCTTTGAATATCTGGTGCTGATTCTCAATAGAGATCAGTTTTACGAGAACTAGAATGTCTTGAGGTTTAATCATATTAAGTTACCTTGTCCTTAATCCGTGGACTGAATTCATATTTGATCAACTCATTACACTATTTGCAAGTATTTTTTAAAAATAATATTAAATAAAAAAGCCCGACATCTTGTCGGGCTTTTTCATGTTTGGTGCTAGGTAGGGCTGTCTACCTAATAATCCTGGTGCTAGAACTTATCGTTATTGTTTTATGTTCCGGAACGTCCTGTTCCTGTATGACTTCATCATAAGTAAAAAACCGCAGCTGCCCTAGCCGCAAAATCCCTAAATCTCTGTGCGCCAGGGCGTACAAAAATGGCTAAAAGTTGTCCCGGTTTTATCCGCAGAAATTGGGGATAGTTGGTGTCTATGTCGGATAACCGCCATTATATTTAATAAAAGTATAAGATCAGGGAAAGTTACAGTTTTTATTTAAAATTGAAGTATCCATTAGACTTATGAATATTTATAAAAGGTATATAATGAGTATTATTAACCCTCAAGAAACCTCTATGAAAGGTTTACAGTCAATCATTCTTTATGATTCTTTTCTTTCATCTAAACTATTCCGAGTTGATATTAGTGGTGGTCATACAAACATTACCGGTATCAACGGTGCAGGGAAAACCTCATTCCTGAACCTGATTCCTATTTTCTTTGGTGCCTCACCAAATGGGTTAATAGAGAAAGCTGCAAACAAGAAAAATTTCGTAGACTACTATTTGCCGAGCAGTCGAAGCATGGTGATTTTTGAATACCTTGCTCACTCAGGTACAAAGTGTGTGGTGCTGTATCGCAATAATAATCAGGGCAAGCACAACTACCGATTTGTTGATGGATGCGCGGAAGATACGCTATTAAGTGAGAGCAGTCTGGAAATCTTGGGTCTTTCTCAGAATGTGAAAGACGTATTTGATCA
Organism: Acinetobacter sp. YH12096; assembly: GCF_013419215.1. Classification (NCBI taxonomy): domain Bacteria; kingdom Pseudomonadati; phylum Pseudomonadota; class Gammaproteobacteria; order Moraxellales; family Moraxellaceae; genus Acinetobacter; species Acinetobacter sp. YH12096. The sequence goes on from NZ_VPAM01000039.1 coordinate 26,533, forward strand.
GGTTTATAAATCTGGCGTTGATGTGAGCCGTCAGATCGACAGCATCCCTGAATATATCTATACGCTGACTGCAGATAAATCACGACTGACAGGTGAAAGAAACCTTCGTGATTTATGCAACCGCTATTCACTGTCTGGAAGCAAACAACAGCTAAAATTCCTGAGCAATCTGACCCAGGTAACGATTAACCAGAACAATGTTGTCTCAAACTTCAAAACCATGTTAATTGAAGCGTATTTGGACAACGAGAAAATCAAAACAAAACCAACCTCTACCGCAGATTGGTTAGCAACCATCAATGATGTGAAAGCCCTACAAAGCCTTCAATCGGAAAAGCAGAAGATTATCTCTGGCATTCAGTTAAAGAATGCGGTCTTAGCCTCCTTTAATGCGCTTCATGCACACCTGTTGGTACTCCGGGACCATGTGGTGAACTACGAGCAGCAGATCAGTTCGATAGAGCATGAAATCTATGCGGTAAAGAACAAAGGGAATGAGACAGTCCGTAACCTGAATAACCAGATTGTACAAGTCAAAGAGCTGATTGCAGTAAAAGAAAAGTCTGCAGGTAACTTTAAACAGGCAATTCATGATATTGAAGTTGCGGAAAGACGTTATCAAGACATGAATATTTCCGTCATGGAACAGGAATATAAGAAACGTGCGCACTACTTCAACGAGATTGAAGAAGCGAAGAAATACAAACAGTTTTTGACTGAAAGCTACGAAAATATCAACCGCGAGTACGACAAGCATTCAGCAGATTTGCTTCGTGAAAAAATGGCATCCAGTGAAGCCCTTAATGCTGAATCTAACGAGGTTCAGGAGGCAATCAACCAGTTGCGAAACCGCTTTGATCTCAAGGTGAAAGAGCTTGAGCGCAAACAGGCTGAACAGCTCCAAATTCTTGATCAAGAAATTTCCAGTGAACGTCAAAGGCTTCTGGATATCCAGTCAGCAGCTATGGAGCGCATGCACCAATCAACACTGTTTACGGATGAAGAAAACCTACAGCTACAGCGCCTCAAGTTGGCTTATGAAGTCAAAGAGAATACCTTGTCTGCAAAGTCTGACGAATTGAAAGCGGCTCAAAACAAGCTTAAACAACTTAATTTTGATCAAAACAAGGCGCAGTATGATCTTAATGGATTAAAAGCCAAGCTTGAGAAAGCCAAGCAGTCAGAAGAGAATCTGCGTACAACCCTGTTCCAGAAAGACACCTTGCTACGGTTCCTGAATGATGCACCGAATGAAGATGTGGACTGGCGTACTACCATTGCGAAGGTCATCAATCCTGAGCTTTTCTTCAAAACCAACCTGAACCCTGTCTGGCAAACTGGCGTGAATGCCAATGCCCTAAGCCTCTATGGTCTTGAAATAGACCTGAACAAGTTGGAGATTCCAGGGGAAGCCGACAGTCTTGAGCAACTACAAATACGTCTGAAAGATGCCGAGATTTACACGGCTTCTTTGGTTGAGCAGTACGACAAGCAATCGCATCTGGCTCAGTCCATCCATAGAGAGATCAACGAGACCAATATTGCAGTTGTTAAACTCGAAAATGAGTTAAATACCCTGCAAAACGAGAAGCAGCAAGCCCGACAGGTTTATGACCAGACTGAGAAAGAGCTGAAAGCGAAGAAGGCAGAAGCTACACGTATTGAGCAAGAAGCTGTAAATAGAGCGAAATACGAGCTGCAAACTTTCAACAATCAGATTGAGCCGAAGAAACGTGGTGAGCTTCGATCAGCCAACATGCTTGAAAAAAATGGCTTAAAGGAGAGCTATGATGCGTCCTATGCAGACTTGCGTATCAAGCTTGATCTGATTGCCACAAAGGAAAAGCAGCTAGAGAGCAGCTATCAAGCCAAGATGGATGATTTGACCAACCTGTATCACAGCAAACTGCGTGAGCAAGGCGTGGATGAAAATATCCTGAAACAGGCAGAAATGAAGATCAAGGCTGCGATTGCACAGCACACCAAAGTCAAAGGCTATGAAAGCATTTTGGCTGAGTACGATATGTGGAAGAAAAACCACTATCAGTACAAGCAGAACCATATCGAGGACATGAACCAAGCTCTGAAACTTGTATCTGAATACAGCCACAATCTTTCCAAACTGGAAAGTGAGCTTGAACAAGTCCGAACCTCCCTTCGTACAAGAGTGGACAATCTTGAAGCGAGTGCACAAGATTTCAGGGAGAAAATCAAAAAGCTGGATAAACAGGGGCGTGAAATCGAAAACCTGTTCGATGACGATATCCTATTGGTAGAGGTAGATCGACCTGAGTTTTTAAGCTTCGACAGCTTCTCTCGTGATCTGGGTACGTTGGCTGATACACAGAAGAAACAGATTTATCAATTACGCTTGCAGACAAACGCTTCTAAGGCATTACTGCGCAAATATGAAGCCTTCTCTCTGTTCAAGCTGTTTGAGGAAAAGATGGAGAGTATGGGGACTACCAGTGAAACCATGAACACCATTAACTCCATGTCTACCATCGAAAGCATCATGGACTACGACTTGCCGAAAAAGCATGATGCAGTCACAAACATTTTCCGTAATAAATCGGCTCAGTTGCGTAACTATATTCAGGAAATCCTTAATCTAAATAAGCGTTTAAAGAGCGTATCTACGGAACTGTCTGGTTACCTGAACCGTAGCAACAAGTTCAAGGCATTCACTGACTTCTCAATGAATCTGGAAAGTGTGCTGAATGACAAGAACACCCTAGATCAGCTCAATCAGTTTGTTTTGCAGTGTGAGGACTATCAATCCTTTGAAAACATGCAAAGCAGCTCCATTCCGAGCGAGGATTTCATTCGTTGCTGTGAATACACCTTAAAGGCAATTGAAAGCACCAAAGGACATACTGATGATATCCGCTCTATGGTACGTCTGAAAATGAGCGTGATGAACAATGGTCGTCTTGCCGAGCTGCGTACTGACAACGACTTTACCAGTGCAGGGAGTACAGGAACGTCACGTATTCTGGTGCTGATCATGTTCCTCGCATTGTCACGGAAGTTATGCCCTGATAACTCGACCTACATCCATATCCCGCTTGACGAGATTGGCAACTTTGATGCGATCAACACCAATTTGCTGTTCGACATGATGGACCATAACAAAATCTATCTGGTCTGTGCTCAACCGGAAAACTCAACCTCTAACCACAAGTTTAAGAATCTCTACATTGTTGGAGCCAATGGTGTCAGCACTGTTGTTCCACTGGAAATCGAAGGCGATAACCCATTGCTTGCAGCAGAACCAGTCTAATAGGGAAAAAGTGGAGAATTTTAAATGGCTGATAAACGATTAACAAAAGTAGCGACCAAATTATTAGAAGGTTATCTAATTGACCAGTGGAGTGATTTTGAGAACTTTGAGTTTTTGAATGATGTCGAATTTTTAGATCAACTAAACAACCATATTAGTTTTCTAGGCAAAAAGTGTATTCAGACACCGTGCGGTGGTGGGTATTTCCTGATTTACCTTGATATTGAAAGTGACCCTGAGATCAAAAAGGTCATCACCAAACAGTTTGAGGAAAACGTCAGCAAAATGGAGCCACTTGTGGACTGGCTGCGACTGTTCAGAAAGGCAGGGGGGCGCAATGAACCTCTGATTGGAGGCGACAGAATTACGTCTGGTGAAATCCTGGTTGAAGTGGAGAAGTCCAAGCATGTCCAAAAAGGGCTAAAAGAACTCTCTGCAAAGTTGGGTAAGACCGCAAGCACAGTGAAAGACCAGATCAACGGTGTTATTCAGTTTTTGGTACAGCGCGAATATTTAGTGCCGGTTGGGGTTGTGGGTACTGAGTTTTTGGCAACTTCACGTTGGTCGATTTTCTACGATGAAGCTGAGTACCTTGCCGAACACAATGCGATTGATATCACTCAAACAGATGATGTGGAGCAGGGCGAGTTACTATGATCGACTTCGTGAATCCGGCTGAACGTGGGGCGAAGGTTTTCTCTGCAAACATTGATGCTATTGCCGAAGCAATCATGTTTACCAGTTCGTCTATTCAGGTCAATGAATCAAACAAATCCTTGATTGATAATTTGCTGTCTTGCGATCTTGGGTATCTGGATGCAGAAAAAAACACGCTGCATCTAAGAAACTTCGTCATTGAGTTTGTGAATTTCTATAAAAACAGAAAGAAACGCAACATTTCCGCACCCGACATTAGCGGTCTGATTGATCGTATCAAAACGGTGAGTACCGACTATGCCTTGTCAAAAGTCGAGGACCCGGAAAGTGCCGAAGTATTAAAGGTTGAAGCAAGTGACCTGATTATTGAGCTTTCAAACAATATCAGCGAGAACATGACCAATTTTGCCGATCAGTGCTTTGAGTATCTGTCGCTGTTCAACAACTACGACATGAAAATGCGTAAGGCTGAACAAAGCTTAAAGACTGCCAAAATGCTAATTACGGCACTGGAAATCCTTTCACCAAATACGATGGATGAATTGGCGGTAGGTGATGCAGACTTGCAGAGAGTGATCTCCAAACGTCTCAAGCCAAGCGTGTTTGAAGCCATTGAAGAAATGAACCACAGCCATCACCGACTGGACAAGCAACTCTTTGAATGGAAAAAGGACATAAAAACCCAGGAGCGAATCAATCTGATTGATGCGCTGCACCGTCATTTTGCCAACAACCGGACGCTGAATGCCGATATTGATTTCAACAAGGCACCTGATAGCTTCCGTCGTGTACCACTTATCAAGCTGAAAGCTCGTGCCGATATCTACCTTGAGGATTTTGAGAACACTTTATCTGCGGTAGCTCAGACAGCCAATCAGAAGCGTGTTAAAAAAGATGGTCCAGTTGTTGAAAAAAAACGCCCACCGGTAGAGAAGGCAACGCATACGATAGTGAAGGCAGTCTCACCTCTGGATAAAGCTGCATTTTTCTTCTTTGACGCTTTTGGCAGTCCGGCAATCAATGAAATATCAGCAAAGAACGCCTACATACGCCTAGAGCCTGGATGCAAATTTGAATACTGGATTAGTCGCCTCCTGTATGAGTTTGAACTCAACCACTCAAACCATCTTGAGTTGCAGTTAGTGGGTGAAACGGATGCTAAATATAATGGCAACTACTACATTTCAGATATCGTGTTTCGTCGCAAAGACAGCAACGGAAAGGTGATGCAATGCGCTTAGGGCAAAGAGAACTCTCAATCATTCAGACGGTTTTACAGCTTAAAACCAGAGTGGTGAAGCTTAACAAGACATGGACAATGCTGAACAAAGACATGCAGATCGGTAGCATCATCAAACGTGAGCTGCATCTAAGTGAATCAGATCTTGATGTGCTTCGGGTTCTGTACGGAAAGCATGTAAAAACGGAGCCAGAGGTAACGTATGACTCCAATGCAGACCGAATATCGCTTGCTGATCATCGTATAGATGAAAAGTCTGGCAATGCCAGCGTTTTCGGTGAGCAGCTTTGGTTTGCTGCGATCAATGCACAACTACCGTTAAAGTCCGGTGAGATGCACATTGCACATCCTGGCGTGACAACAGCCGTGTCCTTAGAGCATCTTGCAGTAGAAAAAATCAGGAAGCTGATCATTATTGAGAATGGCACTATGCTTGTACGGATTTCGGACTGGTATCAGCAAGTTCCACTCGAATGGCAAGACAGCCTATTCCTTTACAGGGGGCATGGTAAGAACTGCCGGTCAGTCAATCAGTTGCTTGAAGTTCTGCCAGAAGAATGTCCGGTAGCGGTGTATACCGATTTCGACCTGTATGGGTTGAATATCGCCAATAATTTCAACCTGATCAGACCAGTCTCTGTGATGGTTCCCCAATGTTGGCAAAGCATTAAAGAACAACACCCTGATAACAACTTCTATAAGTATGTAGACCAGTCAGAGTACATTTCGGATTTGTCGGAAACCGAAGGCATGTCGGAGCCGATGAAAGCGATCTTGAAGCATGTGAACTTCAATAAAGTTGCAGTTATGCAAGAGAACGTGAACCGGCTTGGTCCATTGGTGTGTATAGCAATTTAAGGGCACTGTTGCAAAAGTTCAAGGTGTTACTTTAGACTATACCCTAAAGTAACAATATAAAAGTTCTTAAAACTATGTAACATTTAAATGATTTTTAACCATATATAACATGTAACTTTGATATTTAAGATTTATAATTTACGAAATTGTTCATTTTTATCTAATTGGGGCGTGAAAGAGTGAAAGGCCAAAAAGTAGGTTATGTGCGAGTGAGTTCGGTCGAGCAAAATACAGGGCGTCAACTTGAGGGAATTGAAGTCGACCGGATTTTTGTTGACCGTGCTTCGGGTAAAAATACCGACCGACCGAAATTTCAAGAAATGTTGAACTATGTCCGGGAAGGGGACAGGGTGATTGTACATTCCATGGATCGTTTTGCACGAAGTCTAAAAGATTTGGTCACTGAAGTAGATAAACTGGTCAAAAGAGGGATCGCTATCCAGTTTGTAAAAGAGAATATTACTTTTACTGCCCAATCCACGCCGATGGATAATTTGATGCTGCAACTGATGGGTGCTTTTGCGCAATTTGAACGTGAAATCATTCTGGAAAGGCAAAAGGAAGGAATTAAACTCGCCTCTGTTCAAGGGAAGTACAAAGGCCGGGTACATAAATTGAAGCCTGATAAAGCTGAAGCTTTGCGACAAGCATGGAAGGAAGGGCAGTATCCTTCAAAAATGGCATTAGGCCAGGCATTTGGAATTAGCCGCCAAGCGGTATACCGCTATTTAAAAGCCGGAGAGGAACTCAGTTGAAATTGGCGACTATAATTATTTATCTTATGAAAACTGTGGAACACTGACCCGGTACGGTTCAAGTAAAAATAATTATATTGCTGAGGAGGTTCTTATTGAAAGAGCTGAGAAGTTGGTAAAAACTATTGAAGAAATAGCTAAAAATCAGCCTGTAAAATACGGGCTGATTTATTGTTATAACTTTTAAAGATTAAGTTTAAAATAATATTAGCTAGGTGTTGGAATATTAGTAGTTATAACGGGTTTCTTGATAAAGATCTTCAGAAATTGGAAGTTGGGCTACCTTTTTAAAACGTCCTGACTCTAATACATAATAATATGCCATATAGCCGAGAGAATCGTAGTCATTTGTGTAGAGCTCTTCTGTTGTTATGATTACCTTGCTATTTGCTCTAATGCTGACAATATTTTCACCGCCTTCACCACCAAATGGTGTATCAAGAATGGCACCTGTTCTTTTATTGATAAAAGTATATACACGACAACTCGTACCACATCCCCATACACTCAGAACATATTCGCCAGCAAAGTTAATATCTTCTTTAGAAGAGTTAGTTAGACGTGTTTTGTAATTTTTATGATATGGCGTTGTTAATTTTGGTGCAGAAGTGGGACCTGTATAAATTCGAGCGGGATAGTCTGAGAATTTAGGGATTTCTACGATTTGAGCAAAGCTTGTATTAATTATAAAAGTAAGAAACAAAAAAATTATAAAACGATTCATTTTAAAGACTTGTATTGGGAAAGTAGTTGCGTGAAATGTACCATATTTGGCACTGTTGCAAATAGAGATTTGAGTCGATGATGTTCCCTTTAAAAAGTGCTTAGAGACCGAAAACCCTGTTGATTAGACACACTTCACCCTGAGGCTGACCATAATAAAATGACGATGCTTGTCC
>NZ_VPAM01000040.1:0-32949 GCF_013419215.1 Acinetobacter sp. YH12096
CATGAAATACGGTATTCTGATGTGACAAAACCTGAATCCTGGTCGTTAAAGTGTTTGTTTGCACTCATATTTTAACTGTTAGGACTCAGGTTTTTTTATTTAAAGCAAACTATGGGACAGCAGTGACCTTACGGTGCTTTTTTTTAGATCAATTGCAAGTCATGCTCAAGATGACAGGCTTGAATAATCTTCATCATTTTTTCAGGGACTGCTTTAAACTGCAAACCTTGCGCTTTTGGCGTTTGACGTAACCAACGAACCAAAACAGCTAAAGCTAAAGTACTGCCATGCTCAAGCTCAGCAAGATTGACCACTAAGGGAAAAGCTTGCTGTTGTTGAATCAATTTCAAGCCGTCTTGATAATACAATTCGGCATTGTTGTAATCGATTTTGCCTGAAACCATCAATTCTTGTTGATGAAGTTTAATCACACATCACCTATCTTATTTTTTCTTGTCCAATGCTGCATCAGCATCAGGTTTGAAGTTCGCAATTGCTTTATCAATGTTACCGCCATTACGTTTTACAGTTGCCGCAAACTGATTACGGAATTGTAAGCCTAGGTCGATACCCGAAACGTTGATATTACGGATTTTCCATTGTGAACCTTTATCCGCCAACTGGAAAGAGACTGGAATTTTTTCACCGTTGTTATGGAAATCAATCGTTACAACAGGGTTCTTACTGTTCGACGCTTTATATGGACGCATGCTATACGTTTGGTTACTAAACTTGGCAAAAGCTGAACCATAGTTTTCGATCAGTGTTGCACGGAAGTTACGTTCAAACTGTGCACGTTGAGCCGCTGAGCTGTATTGATTCGTTGCATACGTACCCATCACGATACGTGTGAACGCTTGTGAATCGATGTACGGGTCTAAGTTTTGACGAACAATCGCTTTCACAGCCGCAGGGTTATTTTGTAGTTTTGCGTGGTCTGCTTTTAAACGTGTAATGAGGCCATCAGCCACTTGTTTTACAAATGCAGGTGGTGCTTCGCTTGGAGCAGCAAAAGCTGTACCTGCCATCATAGTTGATAAGATACTTGCTGTAAGCGTATGTTTTAACAATGTGTTCACTTAATTTCTCCTAAAAATTATTCAACAAATGCAGGTTCTTCTGCCGTTGTTGTGTCAGCAGCTTCTGTTTTTTGTTCAGTATCTGCTGTGCTGTCAGATTTGTTCCCTGCACCACCGGTCACAAATTTAGACACCAAATCTTCGATTTCCATCGTACCTTGGGTATTACCAATTTGGTCACCACGTTTTAAGAAGTTGACACCACCACCCGGTACAATTTTCAAATATTTCTCACCCAATAAACCATTGGTTGCCACCATAATGTAAGCATCTTCATCGATATTGGTGATGGATTTCATGTTAGCAATCAGTTGCTGTTCCATTTCTTTTTGTTTCGCAGGTATTGCTGCTTCATAGTCTGATGTGTAACGCAGCTCTTCGAGTGCATTCTTTTGCACTTCTTTTAATTGTTCTGCGTTATAAGAGGTTAATGAGCCATCCATAATCAGATGTGCTGTCACTAAACGCGTCACAGGATCGAGTTTCAACGATTCCACCTGACCAACTTTGACACCACTTAAGGTGACTTTGGCACGGGGTTTAATCCCGTTTACATTTTCAAATGTCGCGGTCAATTCATAACTGTCTTCGATGTTATTGCCGACCAAACCACTCACACGCATCGCCAAGAAGAAAATAGCAATAGCAAAAAGAATGACAAAAAAACCAACGGCCAGTTCACTCGTACGTGATTTCATTAAATACCTCCGAACATGACCGCAGTCAACACGAAATCTGATCCTAAAACACACAACGAAGAATACACGACAGTACGTGTGGTCGACGTTGCAATACCTTCTGAAGTTGGGACACAGGCATAACCCTGATAGACCGCAATCCAAGTACAAATTAATGCAAAAACAAAACTTTTGATGATGGTGCCATTAAAGACGTCTTTAAAGAATTGCACACTGTTCTCGATGCCACTCCAATAAGAGCCTTCATCTGCACCCAGAAAATCAACACCCACCAATTTACCGCCCATGATGCCGACAGCAGCGAAAATCACCGACAACATTGGCAAGCTAAAAATACCGGCCCAAAGTCGTGGCGAGATCACACGTTTTAATGGATCGACCCCGATCATTTCCATACTCGACAACTGCTCAGTGGCTTTCATCAAACCAATTTCAGCCGTTAAAGCTGAACCTGCACGACCTGCAAAGAGTAAAGCCGCAACCACAGGTGCAAGTTCACGCAATAAAGTCAGTGCAACTGCGGTGCCGAGCATCGCCTCACTACCAAAGGTCGACAGAATGCTATACATCTGCAAACCCAGTACCGAGCCAATAAATAAGCCAGATACCACAATAATCAGTAATGAAAGCACACCAACACGGTACATCTGATAAATAAACAACTTCACGCCAAGTAAAGTCGGCATGGAAAAAAGAATCTGCAGCAACATAATGGTTGCTACGCCGATTCCTCGAACACGTTCAATGACGCGTCTACCTAATGCGGCAATAGCATTCATGAACGAACCTCATGATTTAAATAGGGCTGATGACTGAATTGATAATCGACCGGACCTTCTACCGAACCCGTCAAGAACTGCTTCACAAAAGGCGAGGCATGTGCTTTTAACTGCTCAGGTGTTCCCTCGCCCTGCACTTTCCCTTCAGCCACGACATAGATGTAATCTGCAATTGATAAGGTTTCAGCTACATCATGCGAAACAATAATCGTGGTTAGATCTAAAGCTTCACGTAGCGAACGAATCAAGCGAGTTAATACCCCCATCACAATCGGGTCCTGCCCTGCAAAGGGTTCGTCATACATGATCAGCTCAGGATCGAGTGCAATTGCACGGGCCAAAGCCACACGACGATTCATACCACCTGAAAGTTCAGAAGGCATCATTTGTTCTGCACCGCGTAAACCAACAGACTCTAATTTCAACGCAACAATTTCAGCGATCAAATGCTCTGGCAACTTGGTATGGGCACGAATTGGAAAGGCTACGTTTTCATATACCGACATATCGGTAAATAATGCGCCGCTCTGAAACAACATCCCCATACGCGCACGCGCAGCGAAGAGCTCCTGACGTGACATCTGTGCAATGTTTTGCCCATCAAGCAACACTTCTCCATTATCGGGAGTCAATTGACCGCCAATTAAACGGAGTAAAGTCGTTTTACCTGTACCAGATGGACCCATAATTGCAGTGATCTGACCACGACGAATTTTTAAACTGACATTGTCATAAATGACGCGCTCTCCTCGCTTAAAACTCAGGTTTTTCACTTCAATCAGTGCCTGAGTCTGAGAAGACGTTTGATTATTCATAGCTGAGGATTTTCCTGCATTTTTTTCAGCATGCATACTATAAAGGATTGAAGTTTAAAATGTTACCATTGCATGAGCGCATATCCCTGCATTCCATCAGGTAAATTGTTTTTTATTATTAATGCGATTTTATAGAGGGTGTTTTCAACCCAATAGAAGAATTTAGTTAAAATAATTGTATATATAGTAAACGATATTACACAATAAGAGTGTCAAACCGATATAAGGCATAAGTACCTCGATCATCACTGTACGCATATTTACCAACGCGTTTCCGTTCATATTAATTATCATTAAACACATAAAGTTTGATCAAGTATACATTTTTCTGATTAAAAAGCTAATTTAAATCCATAAAAAAAACCGGTGTTTCCACCGGTTTTTTCGATATTTCTTTCGAAATTCAATTAGTCATTGAATTTACGACGTGGACGGTCTTCACCGAAAGTGCGTTCGCCACGCGGTTTATCATCACCGAAACGTTTTGGACGGTCATCGCCGAAACGTTTTGGACGATCTTCACCAAATGAACGTTGAGGACGGTCATCGCCGAAACGTTTTGGACGATCTTCACCAAATGAACGTTTTGGACGATCTCCATAACCTTCACGAGCTGGTTTGTAATCTACACGGTTACCACGGTTGTCATCGTTAAAACGACGGTCAAAACCACCTTCACGACGTGGACGATCGCTGTTAAATTCGCGACGTGGACGATCTTCAAAACCGCCTTCACGACGTGGACGATCGTTGTTAAATTCGCGACGTGGACGATCTTCGAAACCGCCTTCACGACGTGGACGATCGTTGTTAAATTCGCGACGTGGACGATCTTCGAAACCGCCTTCACGACGTGGACGATCGTTGTTGTATTCGCGACGTGGACGATCTTCGCCACCGAATGAACGACGTTCGCCATCACGGTTGCCTTCACGACGTTTGAAGTTTGATTCACCTTCAAAACGACGACCGCCACCGAAACCACCACGACCACCGCGACCGCCATCACGACGACCACGACCGCCATCACGGCTACCACGTGCAGGAGGTGGAGATGGCTCAAGACCTTCAATTTCAGATACATTTAAACGTGCATCTAAGAAGTCTTCTAAAGCACGGATTTTACCGCGTTCACGGTAAGTCGCTAAAGTAATCGCGTTACCAGTACGGCCCGCACGACCTGTACGACCGATACGGTGTACATAGTCTTCGTTCTTCATTGGAAGACCGAAGTTAATTACGTGAGAAATAGTTGGTACGTCTAGACCACGTGCAGCAACGTCAGTCGCAACTAAGATTTTTGCACGACCTTCACGAATGCTACGTAAACGACGGTTACGTACAGTTTGTGGCATTGCACCGTGAAGAGCAACAACTGAGTGACCTGCTTCTGCAAGTTCTTCAGCCAACATATCTGTATCTTCTTGAGTAGATGCGAATACAACTGCTTGATCTACAGACTCATCAGATAACCAGTGAGTCAAAAGTTTTTTCTTATGTTCGAAACCGTCAGTCCAGTGAAGTGTCTGAGTAATATCAGTATTTGTAGAGTGACCAGTTTCAATCGCAATACGCTGTGGATCATTCATCATGCGTTCTGCAAGTGTAATGATACGCGGCGCAAATGTTGCAGAGAACATTAATGTTTGTTTACGGTTAGCAGCCAAGTCGCTGATCGCTTCTAGGTCTTCAGAGAAACCTAAGTCAAGCATACGGTCAGCTTCGTCAACGATTAACGCATCAACGTTGTCTAATTTAATTTGACGACGGTTAACCAAGTCAAGTAAACGACCTGGAGTCGCTACGACAACTTGTGCACCTTTAAGCTGTTGGATTTGTTTACCGAAAGGCATACCACCCATGATTGCAGCAATACGAACACCTTTCATGTGACGTACTAAAGCAATTGCGTCTTGGCTAACCTGTTGAGCCAATTCACGTGTAGGGCAAAGTACAAGAATAGACGGTGCAGTTACCGCTTTCATGCGCTCTTTGAAAGACATCAATGTGTCTTGACCAGCCAAAGCATTCACAGTTGGGAGTAAGAATGCAGCAGTTTTACCAGAACCAGTTTGGCTTGATACAAGAAGGTCTTTACCTTCTAATGCAGCTGGAATTGATTGTTCTTGCACTGGAGTCGGAGTAGTAAAACCTAGACCTTGTAATGCTAGTTGTAACGACTCATGTAAAGGAAAATCAGCAAAAGTTTTGCTCATAGAGTATTTCACCCCAAAAATGGGTGCTCCATTAAAAATATAAATTCAGATGGACATCGGCAAAAAGCGGCACAGCAAAAGACGCTGAAAATATAGAATCAGCGGCGATCCGAGAACGACGATGCGTATAACGCACACATGATTACAGCCGCAACCTGAAGGAATCGCTTAGCGATTGGGTGGGGCGCGAAATATCGTCCTCTCTTTGGACCGGAACGCGCATACACAATGATAGAAGAGAATGTTCAGGTAATGAACGAAATTTAGTGCGTGCGGGGATTATAGCAGAAAGTTTTTAAATGTCACCTGTTTTAGTCAACTTCAGAATATTTTTTGTAAGAAGCTTTAAATTATAGGTGTTTAACTATTATTTTTGACCGATTAGACAAAAATAAAGCCCTCATAAAGAGGGCTTTATTTCATTATTCTGTCAATAAACTCGAACTAAGCGTTCTATTATTTAGCAGCTTCACCCCAAGCTGGAACAACAGCTTGCATAAGTGGTTTAAGCATTTTCATAGAACATGCAAGTACTTGACCATTGTCCATTGAGTCGTTACCACCACGAGCATCAACCACAGTACCACCCGCTTCTTTCACAATAAGTTCGCCTGCAGCGATGTCCCAAGGTTTCAAACCAAGTTCGAAATAACCATCGAAACGACCTGCAGCAACATATGCTAGATCAAGAGCAGCAGAACCTGAACGACGGTATTGAGCACCGGCTTCAGTCACATTTAACAATGAGTTGAAATGGTTTTTCGCATAAGAAACCACTTCGCCATTACGAATTTTACGATACGCATGACCCACTGAAAGGAAAGTGTTTTCTAAGCTGTCTTTTACATTTACACGAATACGGCGTTGGTTCATCATCGCACCGCGACCACGGCTTGCAGAGAACAACTCATCTTTCACAGGGTCATAAATAACACCGTGTTGAGTTACACCTTTATGTTGAACTGCGATAGAGATACAGAAATGTGGAACACCATTGACGAAGTTTAATGTGCCATCAAGTGGGTCGATGATCCAACACCAATCAGCGTCGTGACCTTTGCCTTCTTGAAGACCAAACTCTTCGCCTAGGAAACTGTGATTTTTATAGCTTTTACGTAGGGTATCGATAGTCAATTGTTCCAAATAACGGTCTACACGCGTTACTGGACCATCAATTCCTTTTTCTTCGACTTGTAGATCGAGTTTATGACGATTTTGATGCGCTTTTAAAAGCTCTTGACCAACTAATTGAGCCGCACGCGCAGCCATAACCACCATAGGTTCCATTGAACACCCACTACAAATTTGAAGATACTGATAAAGAATAATGCATAAAAGCCCTTATATCTTATCAAATATAAGGGCTTTTAGGGAAAAAATGTTTCTAAAAATTAGAAAATCAACAAACCACTGTTTGCTTATGTTTTAGCCAGCTTTGTGTCACAGAAGCGCTAATGCCTTCAGCATCCAGTCCAGCCTGATGCAACATTTGAGCATGCGTTGCTTGGTGCATGAACTCGTCAGCTAAACCTAAATTCAGCACCGGTTTAACCACGCCGGCTTGGGCTAAATATTCATTTACTGCACTGCCCGCACCCGCCATGACGGCATGCTCTTCAACTGTCACAAACAGTTGCGTGCTTGCCGCGATTTGATCGATCAACTGTGTATCTAAGGGCTTCACGAAGCGCATATTAATCACACGCACAGCCACATCTAGTTTTGTCGCTAAAGCCTGTCCTGCCTCTATTGCCGCTTGTACACGGCTACCAAAAGCCAGTATAGAAATGGTGTCCTCTTGCTGATCATTGAAGTTTGCAAGAATTTCACCACGGCCAATTTCAAGCTCGGTCATCTCTTGCTGAATCTCAACACCCAGTCCATTACCACGTGGGTAACGTACCGCCGCTGGGCCTTTATACAAATAAGCCGTATGCAACATTTGACGACATTCATTTTCGTCTTTCGGCGCCATGATCACCATGTTCGGCACGGTACGCATAAAGGCATAATCATAAGCACCGGCATGCGTAGGGCCATCTTCACCAACCAAACCTGCACGGTCGATACCAAATGTCACATCAAGATTTTGCAAAGCAACGTCATGAATCAGTTGGTCATAACCACGTTGTAAGAAGGTTGAATAGATTGCAACAACCGGTTTTACCCCTTCACAGGCCATACCCGCAGCCAAAGTCACCGCATGTTGTTCTGCAATGGCAACATCAAAGAAACGCTCAGGGAACTGCTTGGCAAATTGCACCATGCCTGAGCCTTCACACATCGCAGGAGTAATCGCCAATAAACGATCATCCTGTGCAGCTTCATCACATAACCACTGACCAAAAACATCTGAATATTTCGGTGCAGTTGCCACTGCAGCAGGTGCATTCACTTTACTGATGGCATGGTATTTGATTTGATCTGCTTCGGCAGGTGCAAAGCCTTTACCTTTTTTGGTATAGACATGCACTAAACGTGGGCCTCTGCGTTTTTTTAAGGCTTCAAACACATGTGTCAATTGTTCAACATCGTGCCCATCAAAAGGACCAAAGTAGTCAAAGCCAATGGCTTTAAATAGGTTGTCTGCAGCATCGGTCGCAGCACAATGTAGGCGTGAGTTATACGCCCATTCAGGATGAGGTTGAATATAGGCTTCGCCATTTTCAGAAATATTCACCGATTGACCACTTTCCCAAATCGCAGCCAAATGCTTAGCAAAACCACCAGTACTGCATGAGATCGACATATCGTTGTCGTTCAATACCACCATGAGGTCAGCATTGTGTGCCACCGCATCGTTCATGGCTTCAAAAGCCATGCCCGCTGTCATCGCGCCATCACCCACGATTGCAACCACATGACAGGGATCTTGCTTGAAGCGACGTGCCAATGACATCCCAAGACCAGCAGAAATCGCGGTTGATGAATGGCCTACACCGAAGGTGTCAAATTCAGATTCTTCACGGGCAGGAAACGCAGCCAAACCATCTTTGGCACGAATCGTCACTAATTGTTCACGACGACCGGTCAAGGCTTTATGCGGATAGGCTTGATGACCCACATCCCAAATCAGACGATCACGTGGCGTATCAAAACAGTAATGCAATGCCACGGTTAATTCGATCACCCCAAGATTGGCACCAAAATGCCCACCACTTTGTCCGGCCGCATACAAAATAAATTGACGTAACTCATCCGCCACTTGCTCTAATTGGCTGCGCTCGAGTAAACGAAGTTGTTGAGGATGGTTAATCGTATCCAGCAACGGTGTTACAGGGCGTTGAAATGGTATTTCTTTATACAGCATAATGTGGCAAAGCCTTCTAAAGCCTGGCAAATTCCTAAGCTCGGTCTAAATGGGTAACTCGATCATATCGTCGAATTGTATCACCTTACAATCAGCCAAACTTGTAGCGATGTAATTTTTAGCAATGATCTCGCTGGGGAGATTTTGAATGAGTCAGATTATCCTGAATAATCTTCCTATTTATCAACTATTATCGTTCGCTTTATACAAAAAAGAAAATGTTCTGCATAAATTCGTCGTTGCAATTCTACCAATGTCCAAGCATTACGCTATACTTTAGCCAATTTATAATCGAATAAACGGGTTAAGCAGTGCCTATAGAATTTGTCGCAACGTCAAGATTACCGACCGCTTTTGGTGAATTCAATATTACGGTTTTTCAGGATCCTGAAACCGGTGAAGAACACGTCGCACTCTCTAAAGGACTAGAACAAGCTCCCACTGAACCTGTTTTAGTTCGTATCCACTCCGAATGCCTCACCGGTGATGCCTTCGCTTCACTCAAATGTGACTGCGGCCCACAGCTTCAAGCGACCCAAAAATTAATTAATGAAGCAGGTCAAGGGGTGATTTTATATTTACGCCAAGAAGGTCGCGGGATTGGTTTAACCAATAAAATCCGTGCCTATGCCCTACAAGACCAAGGCCATGACACAGTCGATGCCAATTTATTATTGGATCTTCCTGCTGATGCACGTCGTTATGATATGTGTCCTATCATGTTGAATCATCTTAACATTACTGCGGTGCGCCTCATTACCAATAACCCGTTAAAAATTGAAGCTCTACAAGAACAAGGCGTGAATGTCGTTGATCGTGTTCCGCTGACTGTGGGTTTAAATCCCTTTAACGAACAATATTTAAAAACCAAACATGATCGTATGTCGCATATGTATCAAAAGGATGATTTTTAAAAATCCTTTAAATTCTCCATAAATTAATCCCTCCAAACCTCCCTTTACAAAAGGGAGGCTTTCCCCTCTTTATTAAAGAGGGGTTAAGGGAGATTCAAATCGTCATCGAAAAAATACGATTTTCAGGAACACGACGTTTTAATCGTAAATCAAAAGCCATGCAGATATTACGGACAAAAGGCTTGCCTGCATCACTCACCTGAATGTGCTGATCAAAAATCTCGAGCAAGCCATCTTCTTGCATTTCAGCCAATTGCGCTAATACTTCATCAAGCTCAGGAAATTGCATTTCTTGACCTGCCCAAGAAGTTTGGAAGGTACACATCAAATTGAGAATATGTTTACGAATGATTAAGTCCTCATCTGTCAGCACATGCCCCCGATAGACTGGGATTTCATTCGCTTCTAAACGTGCATAATAGTCTTCAATTTTCTTTTCATTTTGTGCAAAGCTGTACCAACTGTCACTGATCGAGGATAAGCCGAGACCAATCATTACTTGGGTTTTCGATGCGGTATAGCCCATAAAATTACGGTGCAAACTGCCCTGCTGAAAAGCTTGATACATCGGATCTTGGGTTAATGCAAAATGATCCATCCCTATTTCATGATAGCCATGCGCTAGTAACTTTTTTTTACCCTCTTCATAGCATTGGCGCTTTAAATCATCTTTCGGGACATCAGCATCTTTAAAACCACGCTGACCATTGCCCTTAATCCACGGCACATGTGCATAGCTATAAAAGGCTAGGCGATCTGGCATCAAACGATTGGTCTGTTCAATGGTATGCAACACATCGTTTAAATCCTGAAATGGCAGACCAAAAACCAAATCATGTGAAATAGAGGTATAGCCAATATCACGTGCCCACTGTGTCACTTGTTCAACATGTGCAAAGGGCTGAATACGGTGGATGGCTTTTTGCACCTTCTCATTATAATCCTGCACTCCATAACTTACGCGTCGAAAACCAACATCATACAAAGCTTGTAAATGCTCACGTGTGGTATTGTTCGGATGCCCTTCAAAGCTAAATTCATGTGTATCGGCAATATCAGCATGCACTAGAATGCTTTGAATCAACTGGGTGAGATGCTCCGGAGAAAAGAAAGTAGGCGTTCCCCCGCCCAAATGAATTTCTTTAATTATTGGCCGATCAACCAAGAGTTGACAATATAAGTCCCATTCTTTCAGCACCGCCTGAATATAAGGCAGCTCCATCTCATGTTTTTTCGTGACTTTTTTATGGCAACCACAAAACGTACATAAGCTTTCACAAAATGGTAGATGGATGTACAGACTGATGCCTTCGCTGTGATTGGTCTCATCAAATGAACGCTTCAATCCCTGTTTCCACTGTTGCAATGAAAACTCAGCTTCCTCCCAATACGGCACGGTTGGATAACTGGTATAGCGTGGACCTGGTACATTGTATTTTTGAATTAAAGAATTCGCCTGCTGAGACATCGATGCACCATTTCAATCAATGAGATTCAATTTAAATCTACCTTATGATTATTGTGCTGAGCTTCAGATGTGAATTCAACCTAGCAAATTTGTCGGAATAGCCCCAATTTCAGCCTGAGCAATTGCTGCTAACTCTGCATGATCTTTTTGTTTAATCGTTAAATTTCTGTGATTAAAGTAAAGAGCCGATGCAGAGTATCGGGAAAAATGCCTTAAGTTTTCACGTAATTTATGCTTTGATGACACTTATCTTTAAATTATTTTAATAAAGGTCACCATGCAGAATCCAACTTCAGCTGATATTCAACGTGTAGATGAGTTCCTTCGCGATTTACAGGCACGAATTTGTGCCGCATTGGAACAGCAAGAACGTGCTGGTGGCGGAAGTGCCGAATTTGCGATCGATGACTGGGAGCGCCCAGAAGGTGGTGGTGGTCGCTCACGTGTTCTTCAAAATGGAACGGTGATTGAAAAAGGCGGCGTGATGTTCTCGCACATTAACATTTCAAAATTACCGGCCTCTGCGACTGAACGCCATCCCGCTATTGCAGGTGCAAAAGCGCAAGCCATGGGCGTGTCATTGGTAATTCACCCGAAAAACCCCAACGTCCCGACCTCACATGCCAATGTGCGTTTATTTGTCGCGGAAAAAGAAGGCCAAGATCCGATTTGGTGGTTTGGCGGTGGTTTTGACCTCACCCCATTTTATCCAAATGATGAAGATGTCTTGTCTTGGCATCAAACTGCCCATGATCTCTGTGCCCCATTTAGCGATACGCTCTATGATGAACATAAAAAATGGTGTGATGACTATTTCTATCTCAAACACCGTGATGAACAACGTGGTGTGGGTGGTTTATTCTTTGACGACCTCAACCAATGGGACTTTGAAACCTGTTTCAAATATATGCAGGCCGTGGGTAATGGTTATTTAGAGGCGATTTTACCGATCTTCCAAAGAAATCAAGACAAAGCCTATAACGAAGCACAACGAGACTTCCAACTTTACCGTCGTGGTCGTTACGTTGAATATAACCTAGTGTATGACCGTGGCACCTTATTTGGTTTACAAACTGGTGGACGTATTGAATCCATTTTAGTGAGTATGCCACCCTTGGCAGGCTGGTCGTATCGTCCTGAATGGGAAGAAAATTCTGCCGAGAAAAAGCTCACCGACTTTTATTTAAAACCGCAAGACTGGCTGAATACGCTGAAATAAAACGGATAAAGATGTATTCGCCCCTGTCCGTCAGGGGCTTTTTATTGCCTTTTAATTAAAGTATTTGTATTTCTAGGTAATATCTTGATGCATAAATAAATTTTTTAAGCATTTACTTTGTAATCATATTGCTCAACAATGACACATCTTTTAAACAGCTTTACGCTATGTCATTGCACAATGTGTCAATAAACTCATGGCTGTAACTTTCTTGTACGGAGTACAACGCACATGACACATCAAACACTCAATAAAAAAGCAGTCAGTCTTACTGCCTTGGTGTTTTGGAGCTTTGCTGTTGTGCTGATCAGCGCTATCAGTACTAATATTTTTTCCGAAACGTCTTTGAATGATAATTTGGCCATTGGCTTCATGGTCGTTGCCCTCATTGGTCTAGTCATCAGTGCTGCGAGCATCTTGATTCAAAGCGTCTTAGATATTTGTAATCCTTAATTTTCCGCCTTTATTTCACGATTTTAAGACTGCCCGAACTTTAGCCATCTTCGGTTTTGGCGTATATTGTCTGCTCTTTCACATCTACATGGACGCTGTGCAATGAGCAAACAATTTGCCGTGATTGGCAACCCGATTGAACAATCACGCTCACCTGAACTTCATCATGCCTTCGCTGAAAAAACAGGCCTCGACATTCAGTACAGCAAACGACTTGCGCCACTCGATGGTTTTCAGCACAGCGTCGAATCCTTCTTTGCCGAAGGTGGCATCGGTATGAATGTCACTGTTCCGTTTAAAGAACAAGCCTATGCACAATGTGCCGTCCTTACTGAACGTGCCAAAATTGCAGGTGCGGTCAATACATTATGGATGCAAGATGGCACACTCCATGGCGATAATACCGATGGACAAGGCCTAGTTGATGCCATCCGTGCCTTAGATTGGAATTTAGAACAGAGCGATATATTGATCATTGGTGCAGGCGGTGCAACACGTGGCGTAATTTATCCACTGGTACAAGCTGGGGCCAAAAAAATCGTCATTGCCAACCGGACTTTAGCGCGTGCTGAACAATTGGTCGCTGACTTAAAAACTGCCGTACCGAATGCCGAACTTGCAGCCATTGCACTCACTGACTTAGCAGGTCAATTTGATCTGGTGATTAATGCCACATCGGCAAGCTTAACGGGTGATCCGCTAATTTTGCCTGAAGCTTTACAATTCACCCACGCCTATGAAATGGCCTATGGCAAACCATCGACATTTTTGGATCAAGCCAAAGCACGCCATGTTCCAACCTCAGAAGGTTTTGGCATGTTGGTTGGTCAAGCGATTGAATCTTTTTCCATTTGGAATGGCGTCAAACCTGATCTAAAAGACTTTCTATAATTCAAAATGATTTGCTCAATTCACTTTCTGAGCAGTCGAAACACCTAAAAAAAGAACCTCAATTGAGGTTCTTTTTTTGATCCAACTTAGTTCTTGTGTTTTTGTATCGCCTTATAGGTCTCATAATAAGCCGATTGGCTGAACAACTCTTCGTGTTCTGCTGCTAGGCCTTGCAATGACGCTTCTGATAATTTTCCTTTGATATCATCAGCAAAGGCTTGCGCATAGATTTTTGATGCTTTCACCAAATGCGCTTTTTCAGTTCCTTCCAGTTCATAACTGGCTAAAAAGTTTTGTTGATATAAATGTGCAAAAATCGCCTGATCAGTCTTATAAGTTTTTTGCAATTGTTTCCACTCAACCTGAGCTTTGTACTCACCAATCCCCGACTGCACATAATGATTGACTGAAGAACCTAAGTCATCAAAGTCTTGATAGCGATGTAAAGCATGCTTATCACGTAATTGATTTAAACGTTTCAGCGCATTGCCTGTTGGCTCTTTTAAGCCATCAACAAATCGATACGCATAGACTTCCGCAATTTCATTCAAATCATTGGCTGAGTAATAACGCACATACTGAGCGCGATAGTTAGCAAATGCCACGACAAATGCCGCTTGATAAGCTTTCACTTCAGATTGATGGCGCTTATAACTTTGCAAAGCCACAGTACTTAGATATTCAGGAAGTTCGATTTCTTCATTTGCAGCACGGACATCATCAACCGAGGCAGTTTCTGCTTCAACAAGCAGAGGATCATTTCCCGTGATTGGCGCAAGCAGGCCTTTCAACATATTTTCAAAGAGTGAATCTTTACTGACTTCCTCAATGGATTTTGCCTGTTTCATGGCTTGACGATTAATTGGAGTCGCATTGCCATAATTCAAGATTTGGTTGCTACTTTTCAGCTTTAATTGACCTAAACGTGGCTCATTAAAGGCCAATTGATAGTCCATTACTTGGACGCGGCCTTTGTGATCTAAGCCTACATCCATCACGACATTCGAAGATGATTTATCCTGTGTATTCAGCACCTGTGCAATTTCAGCTTGATGCTTTTGCCATAATTGCTGGAATTGTTTTACATCGACAAGTTGTTCACTTTGATATTGCTGGAATACTAGTTTTAACTGCTCAACAGCGTCCGAAATCTCTGAATCTGTATTGGATGTGTCCGCATCAGAAGCCGATGGTACAGCATCTTCTTGCAGCGGTATCACCCGAACATCTTGATAATCCTGACACAGTGTGACTTTACCAATCGGCACCTGTTTGGTGTTCATCAAGGCCTGACAGACTTCCTCAGATAAATTCGCTGTTTCATCATCTTCTTCTGAAGCCGCATAAGCTTCGGTTACTTCAGTATCCGTACTATAGGCTTCTTCGTCATCACCCGCGGTCGCCTCCGCATATGCACTTGCAGTATCGATCGCGTATTCAGCAGATTCAGCGGCAGAAGACGTTTGTTCGTCTTCCGTTTCGTGTTGGTGATACATCAGGCCATGCATTTTCGCATTGAGCAGCTCATTCACACGTTCTACAGATGCATAAGCCGCATCATAGTCTTCATCCTCAGCTGCTGCCGCTACTGCAGTCCCTCCCGCCGCTTCAGCCGCAGCCATCGCCTCTTCGGAAGCACTGAGATGCGCAGCAGCGTCCACAGATTCATCTTGCTCAGCGTCACTATTGCGCTGACCTTTGATTTGCGTGGTGTAATAGTTGGCGTTCACAAAATCAAAAAGTTCAAGCTGGGTGTAAAGCGCATCGAGATCACCCACATAGCGGATTTTTTTAGTCAGCCCTGCATTTTTTTCATCACGTGTTAAAGCAATATTTTGCACTTGATTCGGCTCTGCCAAGACATAGGGCAAAGCATTCATCTGTTTTAAATAGTCAGCAAATTTTTTCAAATCGTACTGAGCAATCGTCTCTTTATGTTTTGAAAAATCCACATAAGCCAAGCTGCTTTGGCTTTCGCGATTCACCATAAACGGCATGAACGCAAAGTAGTTGGTATAAAATTTATGTTGATTAAAATCAATGATCATCGGCAACTGTGCATTCACCTGCAAGGTCGGTTTTTGATAACTCAATTGCAAGGTTAAGGCAGCAAGTTTTTCTCTAAAATGTACTGAACCGCTATAGCTAAACTGTAAATCATTCAATACATTCAGCAGTGATTGAGCAATTTTAGATTGCGGAGAAACGCCATCCTCTTCATCGCTATAGCGCGCTGATGGTGGGATCGATTCATTGGCAATGGCTTGATAGAGCTGTTTCTTTTCTTTTTGGCTAAACGGAATATTTTGGGTTTTAATCAACTGATCCAGTTGTTTTTTAAGTTTAGGATCCAGCTCTGGCTGTGTGCTTATCGCAGGCTTTGACTTGGTTTCAGGCTTTTTTTCATCGAACTGAAGATCGGTTTGAATTGAAAATTGCCCTTTCATGTCATAACTGGCATTTTCAAACATTGCGTTTAAGCCTTGAGTGGCTTGTTGCCCGAGAGACTGATCCGTTGAATTGGTTTTTATGACATGTTGAGCACACCCAGTAATACTCAAACCCAGTAAACAAAGTGTTATATATTTTAATCGCATAATTGTACGAAAGACCTAAGTTCTTTATGATTTATTAAAAGAAAAAAATGATCAAAAGATCAACACCCAGTCTATCAGAAGTTTATTTTTCACATGTTGGTTAAATATTACAATTCGCCTTTCTGACATTTTTTAAGGGCGTATTCATCAATGTTTTTTAGATGAAATTATGAATAATCAAATCATCAATACAGATAATCCAAAAAAATTTAGATATTAGGATTAAGACTATGCCTGCATATAAAGCGCCTTTACACGATATTCGTTTCTTAATGAATGAAGTGCTCGATTACCCAGCACATTACAAAACTTTGTCTAATGGTGAAGCTGCTGATGCAGACACTGTCGACATGATTTTAGAAGGTGCAGCGGATTTTTGTGAAAACATCCTTTCGCCTTTGAACCAAACGGGTGATGAAGAAGGCTGTCATTTTGAAAATGGTGATGTGAAAACACCAAAAGGGTTTAAAGAAGCCTATGACCAATTTGTACAGGGTGGCTGGCAAGGTCTGTCTTTCCCTGAAGAATTTGGCGGTCAAAACTTGCCACAGTCGTTGAATCTCATCAAATCTGAAATGATGGGTACAGCAAACTGGTCATTCCAAATGTATCCGGGTCTCAGCGTAGGTTGTATCAACACCATTCTACAATTTGGTTCAGAAGAACAGAAAAACCAATATTTACCGAACCTTGTTGCTGGAACTTGGTCAGGCACCATGTGCTTAACTGAACCTCAATGCGGTACCGACTTAGGTCAGGTAAAAACCAAAGCGGAACCTCAAGCTGACGGTAGCTATGCAATTTCTGGTACAAAAATCTTCATCTCTGCGGGTGAGCATGATTTAACAGATAACATCGTGCATATCGTACTTGCTCGTCTTCCAGATGCACCTGCGGGCACCAAAGGCATTTCATTGTTCATCGTTCCAAAATTCCTTGTGAATGCAGACGGTTCAGTGGGCGAACGCAACCCTGTGACTTGTGGTTCGATTGAACACAAAATGGGGATCCGTGCTTCAGCAACAGCTGTGTTGAACTTTGACAATGCGATTGGTTACTTGATCGGTGAAAAACACAAAGGCCTACACGCAATGTTCACCTTCATGAACACTGCACGTATTGGTACAGCGATCCAAGGTATTGCACATGCTGAATTGGCATTCCAAGGCGCTCTTCCATATGCCAAAGAACGTATGTCTATGCGCGCACTTTCAGGTAAAAAAGATCCTGAAAAAGTAGCCGATGCGATTATTCACCATGCAGACGTACGTCGTATGCTTTTAACTCAAAAAGCGATCGCTGAAGGCGGCCGTTCAATGATTTACTATGCAGCTCAAATTGCGGACAAAATGACTGATGCTTTAACCCGCGGTGATACAGCAGCGTTTGAAGCACATGATGACCACTTAGGCTTCTACACCCCGATTCTCAAAGGTTTCTTAACCGAAATGGGTTATGAAGCTGCAAACCATGGTATGCAAGTATACGGCGGTCATGGTTATATTAAAGAATGGGGCATGGAACAAATTGTTCGTGACTCACGTATCTCTACTCTCTACGAAGGCACAACCGGTGTTCAAGCACTAGACTTGATTGGTCGTAAAGTTCTGCTGACCTCTAAAGGTAAAGTGATTCGTGACTACACAGCTGAAATCTTGAAGTTCTGTGGTCAACATGCACGTAACAAATACATGCGTCGTTTTGCGTGGGACTTAACCAAGCTTTGCGCACAGTGGAATGCATTAACGGTTCGTATCATGCTTGCAGCACGTAAAGACCGTGACATCGTATCTTCTGCTTCTGTCGATTTCTTAATGTTCTCTGGCTACGTGATGATGGCTTATTTCTGGGCACAACAAGCTGCCGTAGCTTCTGAAAAATTAGCAGAAGGCAATGGTGCAGAAGTTCCTGAGTTCTATAAAGCAAAAATCAAAGTGGCTGACTTCTACTTTGAACGTCTATTACCACGCTCACAAGGTCACGCTGAAGCAATGGTTAACCCATCGAAGACCATGACTTCTTTGGCTCCTGAACACTTCAGTTTTGATTACTAAGTTTTTCAATCGCTGAAAGATCAAAAAGACCGCTTCGGTGGTCTTTTTTTATGTCTACTCTTTTAAGTTTGATTCATCGGGATAACGAACAGCATTCTTAATTTCTTCATGAGGTAACAACAATGTATAACGATGAACTTTATATGGAGAAATATTGTTGTATTTTTCAACCAAAATAGAATACTTTATCGCCAAAATATAATTTTATTTAATAAATATTAAATACTTAAAGTGAATTTTACTCCATAATTTTAGCTTTACATTTGTATCTCATACAACTTCATATCTTCTCCACAGCCTCCCCCTATGATGACTTCATTGATTCATAGAGAGCGTAACCATGAAAAAATTGATGTCTTCATTGATGATTGGTCTGATTGCAACAACTGCGACAATGTCCGCTATGGCAGCGCCTGCATTCGATCATAAAAATCCACCACCTGCTGCACACTTCGATAAAAAACCTGTACCACCTAAAGCAACACATCACAAATCTGCTGGGCCCCACATGGTGAACAAAGAACATCAACAAGCTCATGCGAAATTTGCCAAACAAAATCATAAGGCAGTAGCTTTTAAAGGCAATCAACACAAACCTGTTTCGCAGCATAAATTACCGCCAATGCCACCGAAACATCGTTAAGCTAAATTAAAAAAAGACCGCTCATGCGGTCTTTTTTAATCTTGACTTTGCTTTATCAGCAATAAATTCTTTGATCTCTATGGGTTTATCTTTTACCAACTCAACAGTGCCTTCATTCACACCATTAAAGTTCTTAAAGTGAATTGAAACACCTTGGTCGTTGGCAAGTCGTACACCACTTCCTGAAACTCCTCGTTTCAATTCATACACACGATCAGAATTATCAGTCAATTGTGCGGTTTCAAAATTATCTTTGGTTTTTAACTCAAGGCTAAGATCTTGTGGCCCTGTAAAGTGAATCACTTGCTCATCTTGAGATACTGCAACATCGTTTGTTTGTGCAGTTGCGGTCGTTGCCTCTGTTGCAACATTTTGTTCTGATGGTGCTTTTTTATCGGTGCAACCCACCAAAGCTATAGTTAATAACGTCGCAGTTAAAATATATTTCATTTTCTGAAGTTCCTTTATGCCATGTAAATTCAATTATCAACTGAATAATTTCATACACATTCTGCAAATTACATTCGGAATATGAAAAATTACTTGTCGCTCAAATTTTAAAACAAGTTTGACATAGCTTTCATTACAGGAATTCTTCCAATACTGAATTTAAAAAGATATGTCCCTGCTCGGTACAAGACAAAAGTGTTGGATCACTGACCATCAATTTACGTTCACGTAATGAGTTCAATAACTCGGCAATCGGCTCTAAACTTTCCCCTGTACGCTCGCTATATAGCTTGGCTTCCACCCCATGATTTAAACGAAGTGCATTCATCATAAATTCAAAAGGCATGTCGGCTGCTTCGATGCGCTTAAACTGAAGATGTTCAGCAGGTACTTTGGCTAAATAGTCTTTCGGCAATCGGGTTTTTTGGAAACGATACACCCCGTCTGGCATGGTCACTTTACCATGCGCGCCTGCGCCAATCGCTAAATAGTCACCAAACTGCCAGTAATTTAAATTGTGTGCCGACGGCTTTTCTTTACGCCATGCCGACACTTCATAATTGATAAAGCCTTGCGCTGTTAAATAGGCTTCGCCCTGCGCTTGAATCTCTTCAAGCACATCATCGACAGGCAGAATCGGCTGGGTGCGGAAAAAGACCGTATTCGGCTCAATCGTCAACTGATACCACGACACATGTGTTGCGCCATTTTCCACAGCCAATTTCAAATCCAAAAGCGCTTGCTCAATCGCTTGTTCAGGCAGGCCATGCATCAAATCGACATTCACCCGTTCAAAACCTGCTTCCCGTGCATGCTGAATGGCAGAAATGGCATCGTCATTCGAGTGAATCCGACCCAGTTTTTTCAGTTGCTCGGTATTAAAACTCTGCACACCGATAGATAAACGATTAATCCCTGCCTCTAAATAACCTGAAAAAGGATCGTGCTCAACCGTACCGGGATTGGCTTCCAAGGTAATTTCACAGCCCTTTTCAAATGGCACCAATGCTTTGAGCTGAGTAAATAACCATTGATAACCTTGGGCAGAAATCAAAGATGGTGTACCGCCACCAATAAATACACTATGAATCAGGCGGCCCTGAGCAAAATCGACTTGGGTTTTAAAGTCTTCAACCAACGCCTGTAAATATTCTTGTTCTAAGTCCAGAGACAATTCACCATTCGGCACCGCATGCGAATTAAAGTCACAGTATGGACATTTACGCACACACCACGGCATGTGAATGTATAAAGACAAAGGAACGAGTGCAGGATTTAATTCAGCCAAGGAGATTGCTCAAAATGCGTTGAAGAATACTGCGTATTTTAACATGACTGCATCAGAGTGCTTGTGAAAACTCTGATCGAATACAGTAGACTGATCATATTAAAAAAGAATTTGCTGATAACAAGATGAAAATAAGCAGCCATTTATTGTACTTACTGCCGCTCGCGATGGGTATTGGCATCGCCATGACCATTCAAACAGCGATCAATAGCCAATTGCGTGAATATTTATATTCACCGCTGCAAGCTGCCCTTTTTTCTTTTTTGGTTGGTACAATAGTCCTCGCCTTTATGGTGTTTTTTCAATCGGCCGAAAAACCGGACTTTGCAAGCTTTGCTCAAATTCCTTGGTATTTATGGCTGGGAGGATGTCTGGGCGTTTATGCCATCAGTATCAGTATTTATACCGCGCCGAAACTGGGTTTTTTATCCCTTTCGGGTCTGATTATTTTTGGACAGATCTTAATGTCGATGGTATTTGATCATTTTGGCTTGCTCGGCACTGAAAAAACCCCGATTAACTGGCAACGCTTATTGGGTGGCGTGGTGATTTTTATTGGTGTGCTTCTCACTTTCCAACGCTAAGACCTCATTCCTAAGCACCTCACAAGAAATGAGTACATTCTGTGTCTACTGTCACGGCTGTAACAAGCAGCAAGTATGAATTAAAACAACTGTTTCATTTAATGATCCCGATATTGATCACGCAGTTTGCGCAAGCGGGATTTGGTCTCATTGATACCATCATGGCTGGACACATGTCCGCCAATGACCTTGCAGCCATTGCGGTCGGGGTCGGCTTATGGATACCAGTCATGCTGCTGTTCAGCGGCATTATGATTGCCACCACCCCATTGGTTGCCGAAGCCAATGGTGCTCGGACGCCTGAAAAAATTGCCACCATCGCCCGTCAGTCTTTGTGGGTCGCATTATTTTTAGGGATCATTGCCGCATTAGTCTTACAAGCTATGCCGCTGCTTTTACCGTTATTGGGTGTCCCTGAAGTATTACTTCCGAAGGCGAGCTTATTCTTACACGCCATTAGTTTAGGTATGCCTGCTGTCACCATGTACGCAGCTTTACGTGGTTACTCAGAAGCATTGGGGCATCCACGACCAGTCACTGTGCTGAGTCTACTGGCCTTATTGGTGTTAATTCCACTGAACTTTATTTTTATGTATGGTTTAGGCCCAGTCCCTGAATTGGGTTCTGCAGGATGTGGTTTTGCAACGGCGATTTTGCAATGGTTAATGTTCTTTGCTTTGGCGATGTACGTTTTCAAAGGATCGGCCTATCAAAAAACCCAACCTTTCGCTGCTTTTGAAAAAATGAACAGTGAATGGATCAAACGTATTTTAAAACTCGGCTTTCCGATTGGCTTAGCTATTTTCTTTGAAGTCAGTATTTTTAGTACAGCCGCTATTGTGTTGAGTCCCTTGGGCGAAGTTACCATTGCAGCGCATCAGGTGGCCATTTCGATTACCTCGCAATTGTTTATGATTCCAATGTCACTAGCGATTGCGCTAACCATTCGGGTCGGTACCTATTATGGGGAGAAGAACTGGCTAGCAATGCGAAAAGTCCAGAAAGTCGGTATGTTGACTGGGACGGTATTTGCCCTAATTACCATGCTCTTGCTTTGGCTTTTACGTAATGAAATTGTGTCACTGTATACCAATGACTATGATGTGACTCAGCTTGCAGTATATTTGGTCTTGTTCGCAATTGCCTATCAATTAATGGATGCATGGCAAGTCAGTGCCGCAGGATGCTTACGCGGCATGCAAGACACTAAAGGGCCGATGTGGATCACTATGATCGCGTATTGGATCATTGCCTTCCCTGTCGGGATCTATCTTGCACGCTTCACTACGACTGGTGCTGCAGGCGTTTGGATTGGCCTGATTGTAGGTCTGACTGTCGCATGTACACTGCTACTTACGCGTTTATTTATGATGAATAAACGTTTAGCACATGCGGGATAAGCCCTAAAAAATCATCTAAAAAGTTACTTAACTGATGTTACGCACATAAAAGTAATTTTGCATTTTTAAAATGATTTTTAATTTTATTCGACGGAGTCTTACATCTTAGGGATTGAATAACGGGATTAGCCTTCGGCTGGAGGTACTTTTGTTTCGGCAAAAGTACCCAAAACCATTGTCATCCGCAAAACTCGTTCACCAGCGTGTAATTATTCAAAGTCACGCAAAAACATTTTTGATTAGAAGTAGTCCTGTCTCAAACACTTGCGGATGACGTTACCGCGTATCGTTCTTTTATTTGAATCAAATGGCGCTTCTGATGTTACTACGTAACATCAGTTACTTAAAAAAGACGGCTACGCTATGCAGAAGATTAATGCAAATTAACACCCTGCATAGCAATGCCATAAATAAAAAAGCACGAAGAAGAGGAAAATAAACATGTCCCATGTATTTCGCTCGATCAGTCTCTGTCTGAGCTTAGGCTTTTCCATGTCACTACAAGCTGAACAAACGATCAACCGACATGAATTTCCTTTATATCACGCACCCATCAAAGTCCAATCACAACCCGAATTTGATTACATCAATCAAGCACTTTGGACAGCCTTTCGCTTTTATCATGAACAACAGGCGGACTCATATACCGCACGTTTAAAATTAAGTTGTCAGCAGTCTGGTATGGCGTATACCTATCAGGACTTCATCAAGGCCAATCAAAAGTTTGCCTCTGCGGACGATCAGGATTTTATCGTGACGCAAAACCTCATCGCATTGAATGAAAATTTACACCATAACCAATGCAGTAAATATCTCGGTCCACATTTAGAACTGGAAAAAACTGAATCTAGCGAAGCAGCAAAAGCCAACTAATTAAGCGCCTCGATGGCATTTTTTAAACCTTGTGGCACTTGGCTGTCGTCTTCTACGTCTTTCACGATCGCCTGCCCGACAATCACCTCTGTCCCATTAAAACTCATGGTTGGTGAGCCATACAATTCATAGCCTTCATTTAAAGCTTTGGTCACACGGGCACAGAAATTGACATCATCTTTACCGGTTAAATAGCGATACACTTTCATCGTTCAGTTCTCTTCTAGCGACGCGATATTTTAAACCATTCAGCGCGTGGCTTAAATTTGCCTGAATTATTTTCAGTATTTACATTTTTGCCCATCATTTTATCAAGAGAAATAAAGTCTTAACAATTTAAAGTAGGCAGTTTGTGTTTTGTCGCCTATGATCGGTATTAGATAATAAATGATGATCTTGAGGAACATCACATGGCAAAAACGGCTAGCACACCGGGTCGTCGCTTTATGAAACTTGCCAGTATGACGGCAAGCATTGCTACTAAAACCGTTTCCAATTCCATCCGCAATATCACTGCCGATGAAGAACAGAAAAATGCATCTCGCAGTAAACTTTTTCAGGACATCGGTCTGCAAATTGCAGACACTTTGGGTGAAATGAAGGGTGCGGTGATGAAAGTCGGACAAATTGCCTCGCAGTACAAAGACATTTTTCCACCTGAAGTCGCAAAAGCGATCAGTAAATTACAACGCCAAGCGCCAGCCATGCCTTTTGCTGAAATTAAGGCTCAAGTAGAACAAGAACTCGGCAAACCCCTCGCGCAAATTTTTAAAAGTTTTGAAGAACAACCTTTTGCCGCTGCATCCATTGGGCAGGTGCATAAAGCCGTGTTACCTAATGGTCAGCAGGTGGTGGTGAAAGTGCAATATCCGGGTGTCGAAGAAGCCTGTGAAAGTGATTTAAAACAAGTTCGGCTTGCCCTTCGTCTGATGGGCGTATTGAAAATTGATCGGAAGTTACAAAACAAGCTATTTCGTGAAATTCAGGACAGTTTGGACAACGAACTGAACTACGAAATTGAAGCGCAAAACTTAGATGTGGCCCGTGCGTTTCATAGTGCGCTGGATGACAAAATCATCATTCCACAGGTCTATAAAGATTATTCTTCACGTCATATTTTGACTCTAAGTCTAGAGCTTGGCGACAGTATAGAAACTGCCAGTACGTGGTCACAAGAAACCCGAAATGCCTTGGGAAGACGCTTATTCCGTGCCATAGGCCGTGAAATTTTCTTCCTTAAACGTTTCCACTGTGACCCACATCCGGGCAACTTCGCCTTTCGTGAAGATGGTTCAGTCATCGTATATGACTACGGCGGTGTGAAAACCCTATCTCCTGAAATCGTGTCGCACTTTAAGCAATTGATCAATGCTGCACGCAAGCACGATATTCCACTGATGGAACAGCAACTCGATGCCCTACATTCCCTCAATGAACTCGGTAAATTCCCTACGGAGTTGTATGAGCAATGGCTTGAAGTACTGATGCGTCCGCTGACCACACAATACGACTTTGCTGAAAACTCAGCACACCATGACGGGGTAGAATTAATTAAGCCTTCTCTTAAATACTGGGATGTGTTTAAACCATCACCGGATACCCTGATGGTGAACCGGACTGTTTCAGGACATTATTGGAATTTGATTCATTTGAAAGTGAATGACAATCTCAATGATCTTTTTGATGAGTTGGTCCCACCTAGCGCTTAAGTGAATATGACGCGCTGATTGCCTGATGAATTTCGGGCAATATTTGCATTTTATATTGTTATGTTATAACATTTCTTTAATCAATAAATTTAAGGAACAGAAGAATGCGTGCCAACATCCATCCCGAATACCGTGAAGTACTCTTTCATGACACCAATGCCAATGCCTTTTTTGTGATTGGCAGTACTTTAAGTACCAATCAAACCAAAGAGTTTGAAGGCAAAACTTATCCGTATGTGACACTCGATATTTCAAGTGCATCACATCCTTTTTATACAGGTGAACAACGTCAAGTAAATAATGAAGGACGTATTGCGAACTTTAATAAACGCTTTGCGCGTTTCAAACGCTCACAATAAGTTCAGTTTAGATTAAGTTTTTTCTTTTAAAATTAAAACATTAAAGAAGTTCAGGGTTCCCCTCCTCCAGCCTGAGCTTCTTTTTTTATGTCTGAAATTTTGTGGTTTTCAAGCGTTGTTTTAAACATCTATTTTTAAAATCGACTGAAATAGGTAAAATCCCAGCCCCAATACGATGACACCAATTACCACACTAGAAATAGCATAACTGAATGCTAGCCCACTTTGCCC
This sequence comes from Acinetobacter sp. YH12096, assembly GCF_013419215.1. Taxonomy (NCBI): domain Bacteria; kingdom Pseudomonadati; phylum Pseudomonadota; class Gammaproteobacteria; order Moraxellales; family Moraxellaceae; genus Acinetobacter; species Acinetobacter sp. YH12096. The sequence continues at coordinate 26,031 of NZ_VPAM01000040.1, forward strand.
TTGTCTAAGCAGTTGAAAGGTTTCTAAGCCGAAGCTGGAAAAGGTGGTAAAGCCACCTAATATCCCAACCATAAGCAATAAGCGTGCTTCATTTTGTAGAACGGGATATTTTTGGCTAAATGCAAACAACACACCTGCACAAAAGCAACCTAAAATATTCACCCACCATGTTGCCCAAGGAAAGAGTACTGTTGGCTTGGCCAATAACAGTCCTGCTGCATAGCGAAGTGTTGCCCCAATTGCGCCGCCACATGCGACCAAAAGCCAGTTCATAGTTGTCCTACTTCAACATCATTGGTATCTACAATTTAGGCAACAGACTGCCTAAGGTCGCCCTTCAATATACACGCATTTAATTTACGCAAATAGTGTTAAATGTTTGGGCCAAAGCTTGCTATAGTCTGCAACACTTTGCGGTATTTTTTTATTGAAAGAGGACATTATGGCTCAGGAATTATTAGATCAACTTCAAGCAGGGACTGCGAAATTTTCAGATGTGATTGCATTTATTGAAGCGCGTTATAACCATACAGCAACCGCTTTTACCAATGGCAAACAAGCCAATGCAGCAACTGAAAACCAAGGCAGTGCCAAAGTATTTTCTTTTGCCCAATTGAATGGTCTAAACCAAGCTGAAACCTTAAGTCTTTTTGCTGAACATTATGCTGCTGTATTGGCAACACCAGACGCAACTGACCACCAAAACATTCGCCAATTTATGCAAAATGGTTGGGAAGGTATTCAATTTGACGGTCAAGCGCTCAGCGCGAAATAATGCCTAGGTAGACGTTCTAAATCAGTTCGTCTGCAATAAAAAAAGCCAGTACAAATACTGGCTTTTTTTATCGTTCATCATCTGTTCACATCAGGACACTCGAACTCTGCAAGTCCATTCAGCCATCGCGGTTTTTTCCCAAGCTCGTGCATGCTTCAAATGTAGTAATTCTTCACCCGCAGTCGTTGCGGTAAAACGATAAGTTTTTTGACCGCCTCCGCCTAGTACTGGTGTCGTATCCGCATCAGCTTGCTGTTGAGCTGACTGAAACACTTCTTCAACTTTAAAAAGTTTCGGTTGCTCAGCCAAAGACCATACATACCCAGTACTTGGATTTTCGTTTAACAGCACTTCCAAAGTCTGTCCACGATCCATCTCAAGCAAAGTCGGACAACTTTGCTGTTCAGTAAATACATGGGTTTTCCCATCTACAGTTGAACTCATACTGGTACATCCACCAAGCGCCAAACTACTCGCCATCATTAGACTCAAAATAAACTTTTTCTTTATCGTCATTTTCATCATCAAATTATTTTACCTTGAATCTAATGCACACCGATTTCAAATACGATCTCGATGCAATCGAAGTTTAGCCTTTAACTTTTTCAATCCACTGAATCGAACTGACACGAAAAACCTCACAAGCCCCATCACCCGTATCTGTTGGGGTCAAAGATGAAGTCCAAACCAAATCTTTGTCTTTCACCTCAACCAAATCCCCTTTTAAACGCACAAGATCACCACGTTTTACTTGAGTAATTTGTTTCGCAATTTGCGGGTTTGCAGGAATGATGTGCATATTCGACACCATCATCATGGCTTGCTTTTGCGGTACAGGAACGCGATCCATTTTCCAATTTAAGAAACGGTCATATTGATTGACTGAAATCGTACGAGCAATTTCTGGCTCTGCAAATAAACCCCAACTGACTGCATAATCGATCGGAGAAAATTTTGCTTGTTCATCTGTTTGGTAGGTTTTTGAACCTAAAATTCGGAAATCACCTTTAAATTCTTTCAAGGTGGAAATCGACTGGCCTTTGGCAGCAGGTGCTAAGCCTTTGGCAATATTATAATCTGAAGACGCTTGGACACCGACATTCAATAAAAAGCCTGCAAGCACAGTACTTAATGCAATTCGCTTGATCATCGCGTTATCCTCTTTACCCTGTAATACTTCACATTACTCAATTTTAATTCTGCAATTGAGCCGACTTCATCTATTCATAATGCCCCAACCTGAACATGAGCTTAAAATCGCGTAGGTTGAGCCTGATGAATGTCGTTTTCACTAGTTGTAACTCTATATTACGCACACAGTCTGCATAAACCTTATGAACTTGGTAACAAAATGCTGTTATTCAGTCAATTGGCCCATATCCACGCCCTACCACATGATTTAAAATTAAAAAGACATGAATTACACTTTAAAAAAAGCCAACAAAAATCCTCGCTATGATTTATAAATTTTATCAACAACACATTTTTCCGCATCTTTTAAATCAAGTCATGCAGGTGCCAAGCCTGATGGATAAACGACGCGAACTCCTTTTAGCCGTGTCTGGTGAGGTGCTCGAAATTGGCTTTGGTACAGGTTTGAATTTAGCATTTTATCAAAATGTCGATACGGTTTTTGCCCTTGAGCCCAATCCTGATATTTTTCATTTAGCTGCTGAACGTGTACATGCGGCACCCTTTGAGGTACAGCATATTTTAGCCGGTGCTGAAAAATTACCCTTTGCAGATGAAAGTCTAGATCATGTCGTGAGTACATGGACCTTATGCAGCATTGCCGATATTGAAACTGCGCTTGAAGAAATCTACCGCGTCCTGAAACCAACAGGGACATTTCATTTGGTTGAGCATGTACAACACAATGAAAATCGGAAAATTAAGCAGTTACAACACCTACTGACGCCCATTCAAAAGAAAGTCGCGGATGGCTGTCATCTGGATCGTCATATGCAAAAGTTGCTTGAAGATGCCCAGTTTGAATGTTTTGAAACGCAGTATTTTGATGCTGAAGGCATTCCAAAAATTGGACAACGCATGTTGCTCGCCCGCGCACGGAAGTTGAGTTAAAGCTTCCAAGGCCTTGTTTAAGCACAATCAAATCTAGATAAAATTACCTAGTCTTTGATTAGTCGAATGGCATTAATTTTTAGGATATGACAGGGCTTTTTATTCAACACATTATAGGTGTTATACGACTTCCCTGTTTTGATGGAATGTACATCCACCCATGCACCCAAAATCTCCACACGATCCCCTGATTTCAAACGCCGAATACGATTTGCGACGTCTTCGGATTGAGCAATCACACTGACATTTTGCAATTCGGAGTTGAGCTGTTCAATTTGTGTCGAGGGCACGTCTTTCGCTTGTACGTTAAAACAGCGGTTCTGCTGCGACCATTCAAGATGATATTTTAAAGACTGGAAATCATTTGCGCCTGAACTCAGTAGCAGATCAATATTGCTGACATAGGCCATGTCTTGAAAGCCACCCACCACGGTCGGTGCTGCCGGATGTAATGTACGACTACTCGCACTGTAGTAGCGTTTATCCAACAGCAAATATTCACCGGAAAATGCCTGAGTCGCTGTGACCTGAAAATTTTTCAGCACACCAGTCTGCTCTAAATGTGGAATGGCACGAAAATATTCAGACCATATCCACAGCATGAGCGCAAAAACGGCTGCAGTCGCTAAGAGTTTTTCCATGTGGATATTCTGTCCTTATTACTTTTCAACTGTTCTAAGGCTGAGTCACGCGAGCTTAAATATGCTCAAAATCAATTCGGATAGTTTCAAAACGCACTCGCCCTTCGGCAATGGCTTGAGCAATCGCTTGTTGCCCTTTGGTCAAACGTGCGCCACCACTTTTAATATCAATCAGCACCACTTCGATGTCTTCAGCGAGTCCATCACCATCACGAAAGTCGGTATAGCCATCAAAAACCACATAATCGATCGGGTCACCGAGAAACTTTGCATCGCTAGGTAAATATTGAAATTCGGGCATGATCGGCGCCATTTGTTCGGCCATTTTGCCTTTTAAAACAGCACGACTGGTATTTACACTGCGTTTTTGTGCATGGGCCAAGGCCTGCTGATGTTCCAATTCTAGTTCTGCAATATATTGCTCGTATTCTGCCTTAATCCTTCCATTGCGACTGCCACTTAAAATTAAGGTGGTCAGTACAATCCCAATACACGCGCCAATGAGCATGGCCATCCAGACAGACATTTAAAATTCCTAATCTTTTTAATATATTACAGCGAAACCTATAGAAAAAACTTAGACTTTGGTTCTTTGTCATATTCCCCGCATTAAACAATGATATGCTAGGGATGAGCAGAATAAAATCTATTTAGGTCGATGAAAACGATATTAATTGCCAATCAAAAAGGTGGTTGTGGCAAAACCATCACAGCAATCAGTTTAGCCTCTGCACTTGCGCAAAAAGGTTATAAAGTGGCCTTGGCAGATGCTGACAATCAAAAGTCTGCACGTCAATGGCTCAAACAGCGCCCAGAGACTGCAGCCCCAATTCAGAGCCTAGATTGGCGTCATGAAAAGTCGATTGGTGATGTGCCGAAAGGGATTGAATATCTGATTATCGATGCACCGGGTGCGTTATCGGGTGAACATGCAGATCAGTTGGTGAGTGAAGCCCATGCCATCATTACCCCACTGCAACCATCTTTCTTCGACATCGACTCGACCCGTCGTTTTTTAAAGCATTTGCAAGAAATTAAACGAATTCGTAAAGGTAAAGTCCAAATCTTATTACTGGCCAATCGTGTTAAACCCAATTCTGCTCATTCCAAAGAAATTCAAGATTTTTTCAATAAAGTTGAACAACAGCCCGTTGCTTGGATTTCTGAACGTACCGCTTATGGTCAACTTGCCATGCAAGGTCTTTCGGTTTTTGACAAAACGCAAAAATTGTACCTCGGTATGCAACAACAATGGCAACCTGTGCTCAATGCCATTATTGAAGACGAAGCCGAGTGGTTTTAACCCATCATTCCACATTTTGTTGATATAAAGGCCAATCTTGCAAGGATCTAGCCTGAAAGATATTCACCATAAGTTAACAAGCTCTCGTTTTCGGGAGCTTTTTTTTCGGTTAAGATTGAACACAACATGATGAAAAAATCAGAGCACGCATTGCCAACGTTCGCACCTACATTACAAAAAGTCTTATTGTTCGGATTATTTTTTATCCTGATTTTTTTGAGCTTTAGCGTACTCAAATACTTTATTGTGCCCGTTGTTTGGGCAGCGATTATTGCTTATATGACTTGGCCACTGTATCAATCGGTGCATCGTTTTTGTGGCAATCGTGCAAATCTAAGTGCGGCGCTGATGATCTTATTGGTGGTACTCGTGGTGGGTCTGCCGGTGATTTTTGCGATCTTCTTGCTACAACATGAAGGCCGTAACTTGTATTTTGAATTACAAAAGCAAGTTTTCTCTGGTCATGTCAATGTGCCTGATTTTATTCGCCAACTGCCGTTTATTGGTAAAGAAGTCAGTCGTACCCTACATGAGCTGAACAATGACCCAAACAGTATTATTCAATCAGTACAAATTTGGATTCAGGGGCATTTGAACTACGGTAAAGTTTTGGTCGGCGAAGTCAGTAAAAATATCTTTAAGCTGTGTTTTGCCGTGATGTCTTTATTTTTCTTCTATCGTGATGGTCAAACCATTTTAAGTCAGGTCAGTAAAGCCCTCGAAATGGTCATTGGGCCACGTATTCATCATTATCTTGCCACTATTTCGGATACTACACGTGCCGTAGTGTATGGCATCGGTCTCACCGCCATTGCCCAAGCTTTACTTGCCGGTGTTAGCTATTTTGTCGCCGATGTGCCTAACCCAATGTTATTAACCATCATTACCTTCATGTTGGCACTGATTCCTTTTGGCCCACCAATTTCATATACCGCTGTGTCGTTGTGGTTATTTTCACAAGGTCAAACCATTGAAGCCATTGGCGTCATGGCTTGGGGTGTTTGTGTGGTGAGTACGGCCGATAACGTGATTCGTCCTTTAGTAATTTCAGGGGCAACGCAGATTCCATTCTTATTAATCATGTTTGGTGTTTTGGGTGGGATCGCCAGTTTCGGTCTTGTCGGTTTATTTATCGGTCCAGTGATCTTGGCGGTACTCTTGGCGATTTGGCGTGAATGGTTGCATGAAACCCAAATTGAACCCGTCATGATGCCCAAAGCAACATTGGCACATAACTTAGACAATATGGATGATAAGCCTGAACAACCTTAATTCAGGCTTGAATTCATTAAACAAATATTACAATCAAATACTTAAATTATCTGTCATCCTGTATCCGCATCTGTTTCAATGGTTGAAATTCCATAAAAACAGACAGGATGCCAAACATGTCTTCACTATTTAAATTCGGCGCGCTTGCTGCGGTCAGTGCCCTGATGTTTACAGGCTGTGCGAGTACCTCGACTTCAACAGGTCTGAATGCAAAAACCGTGACGGTCAATGCCGTGACTGCTCAAGGTATTGGTCAAAGCATCGGTCAAATTAACTTGGTTGATAGCCCTGCTGGCTTGGTTATTCATACCAATTTAACCCAGCTTCCTCCGGGTCCACACGGTTTCCATATTCATGAAAAAGGTTCTTGTGCCCCAGCTGAAAAAGATGGAAAAGTGGGTGCTGCACTCGCTGCGGGTGGTCACTTTAACCCTAAAGCGGCACCTCACCACGGTACACCGTTAACCGGTCACATGGGTGACTTACCGATCCTTCAAGTTCAAACGGATGGCACAGCAAAAGTGAATTTAATTGCACCGCGTTTGAAATTAGCGGATGTACAAGGCTTAGCCATCATGGTCCATGCCGGTGGTGATAATTACTCTGACGACCCTAAACCTCTAGGCGGTGGCGGTGACCGTATTGCCTGTGGTGTGATTCAATAATCAACTTTGCATATAGATTTGAACAAGCGGACTTTAAGTCCGCTTTTCTATTGATTGACATCCTCACCCCCTTAAAAGAGGGTGATTCCTACAGCTAGACGCTTATGCCCAAGCGCAAGAATGTTTAGAGCTGAGTTTATATCTCGATCATGAGCTGTACCACAGCTCATGCACTCCCATT
>NZ_VPAM01000041.1:0-30265 GCF_013419215.1 Acinetobacter sp. YH12096
TGAAAACCTTCAAAATTCTTGCTGAGCGATATCGCAATCGAGGCAAAAGACTAGCATTAAGATTCAATCTAATTGCTGGAATTTATAACTTGGAGCTGAGTGAAAAATGACTTATGAAAGAAATCTATTGTGGTGTTTATTTATTTTGGGCAAAACAATGGATTTTTGAAGTCAGATCTATATTTAAAATTCAGTTAACTTTTCAGATTCTCAGCAAACTTTTCCAGATTAAAATCAAAGAAATTTACACTCAGCTCTAATATTTTCGGAAGTGCATTTAAACCATTCTCTCCAGCACTAATCGCAAAATATCTCTGATCACTAAAAGACTGCACGTTTAAGGCATTTTCACATGGCTCAAAATCGAGATTGACGAGCTGGGACGCATGTTCCTTCAGCAACATTAAAACCTGCATATAAGTCTGGCGCTTTTTTTGCTGCTGCGCTTTTAAAGCATCGGCTTCAAGACTTTCATAATCACCTGTTTTCGTCATGCGTTTGGAAAATCCAACATGAGCGCCATGGGTACCCGTATTTTCTACGACGGCTTCAGCAGCAAAGATCTGCTGTTGATCCTCGTCCTCGGTCGTCTGCAAGAGCGCTTTCAATGCCGTATGAATTTGCTGTGACTGCTGTTGATGTAACTCCCACTCATCTTCGTTTTGAACATGAAAAATGTGCGTCCGCCGTTTCAACAAAAGCACCTGCCAAGCCTGTAGTTGAAGTCGCAGTCGTTTTAACTCCAAACTCGCCTCAAACTTCGGGCAACTACTCAAGACGTTTAGACTCGTGATGAGCTTCTGAGATATTTGCATGCTATGGAAAAATAAAAAATCATGCTGTATCTGCTCACTCAGTTGATATTGAACAGTCTGATGCAATGGCTTCAAGATCAATGTATTGAACTGCTGCTCAAAAGTAGGTAAAACCGTCACTAATTGAGTGGCATCCTCTACATGCAGCATTAAAAGTAGATGCTTATCTACCCGTATATGTAGTTGCTGCATTAAATTTTGCAGATCTAAATGTATAAAACCTGCAATAGATGCCAGCTTAGAGACTTGAATTTTTAATTCGTCTATTTGCTGATTCTCTAAAGCAGTATTTAAATCTAAAGCCAACCCATCAAAAACGTCGTCTGCTAGGGCGTCATTATGTTTTGTCGATAAAAACCGAGTTGCTGAATACTGCGTCGTCCAATCTAAATCAGGCGACAAAATATAAATAAACTCAGATGTTTGTACAATTTGTAAATAACGCGTTTTTTGTTCACGCTTTAAATAATATTTAAAAATCGGATGTTGCCAAACCTCAGATGATTTTGGTACAGAAGCATCAAAAACTTGCCCTAACATATGTGACTTTAAGAAAATTTCGATCAAGAAAATTTTAACTTGCAGAGCAGTGAGTTGACGTGCATCACTCGGCGCAATCAAATCCATTTCACGAATGATTTGTGCGGCATTTAAAATGAAATGCTGATGTAATACATTTTTTTCATACTGTAATTCAAAATCTTCTTCGGCATCTATTTTATTGATATAGGCTAGGTTTTCTTCTAATTTTTGCGCAACTTGAATACTCATTGTCAATATTCGAAGTTCTTCGAGCTGTGTTGCCAAATACTGTGCATGCTCACGCATGACATCATATTTTAGTACTTTCATCAGCATGCCCAAATTCATCGGTACATCTCTTTGATACGACTGTGATGAAGACTCCCAACGAATACCTTTTTGCGATAACACCTGCTGTATCTGTGCTAAATTGGATTGATCAAGATCAGTGCATACTTCAGATACAATACTCCGCCAATGCTGATCCAACACAGGCTCTAGCTGTAAAAGTTTAGCGCTTTGATGAAATGGGACAACCACTGACTGCTTCCTGTATCTTGGTTCTTTAATCGATCTTTTATCGATTTCAGTTTATTTTTATCTAAAATAAATATTTTTGTACACCATCATTCAATGCTGTTCTTCCTAAACAATAAATTGAATCATGGCGTGTTTTAGTTTTCTAAGTTTAAGATTTTATTAAAAAACAGCAAGCATTAATTGTAAACTGATCAATTTATCGTACCAGCATTTTCAGTCTAAGAATCGATTCGATCATTTAACGCTTTTACATTTTTTGCTAGCGCACGTTCATTTTGCTTTTGTTTAAACAGATGCAAAACACCCTCTATCACCAATAACAATACCGCACCCCAAATTGGAATATAGGTCAGCCATTCTTCGGCTTCTACTCGCTCCCCCAATGCGATGGATGCAAAAGCTAACAACACGGGTTCTAAATAACTCAACAAACCAAAAATCACAAATGGCAAATAACGACTCGCCAACATATAGCTACCTAAGCCAAGCGCACTCAGAAAACCAAGTCCTAAAACCGCCAAAATCAGATACGGGAATAACGACATCAGCGCTAAACTATCGCTATGAATAAATCCTAAATAAAAGGCTACAGGCAAAATTAAGCAAAGATCCCACCAAAAACCACCCAAATGATCGGTTTTAAAGGTACGACGTAAAAAGAAATAAATCGGATAAGCCACAGCGACATAGACAGTTTCCCACGCGATACTGCCAATACGCCAAATTTCGTGGCCGACCCCTAAAATTGCCAATGCCACGGCAGCCATCTGCCATTTAGACAGCTTTTCTTTATACAGTACACATCCAACCAGAACCATCACTAAGGGCAATAGAAAATACCCTAAAGATACTTCTAGCCCTCGGCCATTAATTGGTCCCCACAAAAACAACCAAAGCTGTGTAGTACATAAAAATGAACTAATGATTAACCAAATGAGAAAGATCGGCTGCTTAACCACTCGCCAAAAAATTTCACTAACTTTGTTTAAATCTTTCATCCACCACATAAATAAGGTTAAAAATGGCAAGGTCGCCAACATGCGCCATGCAAAAGTTTGCTCGCTATCTAGAGGTTTTAAAAAGATGGTAAAGAAATACAAAATACCAAAAGTGACCGATGCCAATACAGACAATGCAACGCCTTTATACATCTTCCACTCCAGTCCAAAATACACCATAAATTTGATATTTTGCTTGATCAATCAAGCTTTTCGCATGGACATTCTAGCAAATAAAAAACCATGCACAGGCATGGTTTTTTAGCATTTGTTCAAATATTTAGGTTTTATTGTTTTACTGTTTGCTTGGTATGAATAATATCTGATAAGTCATAACCGACAGATTGAGCATAATTTAGATATTCCTGAATCACTTCCTGATCTGGATGAGCCGAACGAGAAAGCACCCACATATATTTACGACGAGGCTCACCCACCAAGACTGTTTGATAGTCTTCATCGGCTTTGAGCACCCAATAATCACCACGCCCCACAGGCAACCAACGAATCGCTTCAGGTAAGAAACTGACTTTTAATTTTGAGTTAAACGGTACATTTTGTACAAATGCCTCGCCTATTGATTGTTTCTTGGTGCCATCTTTCGATACACAGCGATTATTGACATTAATGTTGCCATTTTCATTTAGCGTGTAAACCGCAATCACATCACGGTCACAGCTTTTTTGAAAAACCATAGGCTTACGAGCTACTTCATACCACATACCTAAATAACGATCGAGCTCGACTTTTTCCACAGTCTGTAACGGTTTCGTCTGTGCATAGGCCATTGTGGCTGCACCCAAACCAATTAACACTGCTGCACCAAGTGCAATTTTTGCGAGTTTAAAACCAGCTTTCGGAAGATTCGTTGTTGTCATTTTTATGCCTCATTTCGATGCAAAACATTCGATGAACATTAAGTAATTCTTTCTCTCGTGTTTTTACTCTAGCGGAAAAAATTGCTCTAAAAATCATTTTCTTGTCTGAATTATGTATGTCATTCAAACAATATTCCGCATCTTGTCTAACAAAATTATGAAATCATCTGTGCTTTTAAACGCAAGATTTCATCGCGTAATCGAGCGGCTTGTTCAAACTGTAAATCTTTCGATGCCTTCAGCATTTCTTTTTCCAGCTTGTTCATATGTTTTGCCAGAAGTTTTGGATCCGACATCAAATGACGTTCATCTGCAGTTAATGCCTTGGCCTGATCTGAAATTTTTGCATCGATTTCATCATCTGTCAGCACTTCACCTGTATCAATATCATTGACGTTTTGACGCACTGCACTGCGTGGCGTAATGCCATGTTCAAGGTTAAATGCAATCTGTAAATTACGACGACGATCCGTTTCATCAATGGCTTTTTGCATGGAGTCAGTCATACGATCTGCATATAAAATCGCTTTACCGTTTAAGTTACGCGCTGCACGACCAATGGTTTGAATCAAAGAACGCTCAGAACGCAAGAAGCCTTCTTTGTCTGCATCTAAAATGGCGACTAGAGACACTTCTGGCATATCTAAGCCTTCGCGCAGTAAGTTAATCCCAACGATTGCATCGTATACACCCGAACGCAATTCATGGATAATTTTAGTGCGCTCAACAGTGTCAATATCAGAATGTAAATAAGCGACCTTAATACCATATTCTTTCAAATATGAAGTTAAATCTTCTGCCATACGTTTGGTTAATGTCGTAACCAATACACGCTCATTTAAGTTTTTACGATTATTAATTTCTGACAATACATCATCCACTTGCGTTAACACTGGACGAATTTCAATTTCAGGGTCGACCAAACCTGTGGGTCGAACCACTTGCTCAACGACTTGTTCAGACTTTTCCATTTCATAATGTGCAGGCGTTGCACTGACATAAATGGTCGAAGGAATAATCCGCTCCCATTCTTCAAATTTCATTGGGCGGTTATCAAGCGCACTTGGTAAACGAAAACCGTAATTGACCAAATTTTCTTTACGTGAACGGTCACCTTTATACATGGCCCCAATTTGCGGAACAGTCACATGCGATTCATCGATGATCAATAAGGCATCATCAGGTACATAATCAAACAAAGTCGGCGGTGCTTCTCCGGCAGGACGGCCTGACAAATGTCGTGAGTAGTTTTCAATACCATTGGTATAGCCAAGCTGCTGCATCATCTCTAAGTCATAACGTGTTCGCTGTTCGATACGCTGTGCTTCGAGTAATTTATCATTTGCACGAAAGAACCCCAGTCGGTCTGTTAGTTCTTCACGAATAGTCCCAATTGCACGCTGTAAATTATCTTTAGGCGTCACGTAATGGCTCTTTGGATAAATCGTAATCCGTGGCACTTTACGTACCAGTTTTCCCGTCAATGGATCAAACCATCGAACTGAATCAACTTCGTCATCAAACAATTCGATACGAATGGCATTTTGATCCGATTCTGCAGGGAAAATATCAATAATTTCACCACGGATACGGTATGTGCCGCGTAGGAATTCGAGTTCATTACGGGTGTATTGCATTTCCACTAAACGACGGATGATGTCATCACGGCTGATTCGATCCCCTTCCACAATATGCAAAAGCATACTCATATACGCATTCGGGTCACCCAGACCATAAATAGCTGAAACTGACGCTACAATGATCGCATCACGTCGTTCTAATAATGCCCGTGTTGCCGAAAGACGCATTTGGTCAATGTGATCATTAATCGAAGAGTCTTTTTCAATAAAGGTATCTGAAGATGGCACATAGGCTTCGGGCTGATAATAGTCATAATAACTAACGAAATATTCCACGGCATTATGCGGAAAGAAGGCTTTAAACTCGCCATAAAGCTGCGCAGCCAAAGTTTTATTATGCGCCATAATAATCGTTGGACGTTGCGTGCGAGCGATCACATTTGCCATGGTATAGGTTTTACCTGAACCTGTTACCCCTAAGAGCAACTGATCATGCATTCCTTTTTCAATCCCCTTCACCAATTTCTCAATCGCTTGAGGCTGATCACCTGCGGGCTGATATTGTGTTACCAGTTCAAAAGGCTGTTCCTGCATCACACTCTTCTCTTCTTCAACAGTTTTTATAGGGCTTTATTATGAGGGCAAAGTTGCACAAAACAACGCTAAATTTATGTAAATACCAGAGGCGTGTACAGACTGAAAAATTATAATTCAACATACCCCCACAGATTTTTCTCATGTTTGAAAAATAATTCGCCTGATTTCGCATGTTTTTCTTGAGGAAACTCTTGGCTCTAAAAAAACTCAAGAATAAAGCGTTCATTTATCCCTTATTGATACTTGACCTATATAAATTTCACCTGCAACATGAACAAAAGGACGCCACAGATCAAACTTATGACTTACCAATATCATGACGAAAGTATTGTTAAAAACCTACCCGAAGATACTATTTTTGTTTTTGGCAGCAATATGGCAGGTCAACATACTGGCGGTGCAGCGCGTACTGCCCTAGAGCATTTTGGTGCAATGAATGGTATTGGTCGTGGATGGGCTGGTCAAAGTTTTGCTATTCCAACAATGAATGAGCATTTACAACAAATGCCATTGTCTCAGATTCAACATTATGTTGATGATTTTAAAATCTATACCAAGAATCATCCGAAGACCAAATATTTCATTACTTCGATTGGCTGTGGTGTCGCTGGCTATAAAGTTGAAGAAATTGCTCCCATGTTTAAGGGCATTTCCAGCAATGTGATTTTCCCTATTTCTTTCCGTCCATTCGTTGAAAAAGCATTACCAAAACTCACCTCGAAACTTTTACATACGATTTATCGAGATTCGGTTATTTTCGCACCTTCAACAGATGAGTTGGTTGATGTACTGGCCTTAACGGATAATGAAAAAAGTCTTGCGAAAATTGTCCTGAATACCCAAATGTACCCGACAGACAGTAATGGTCGTGACCGTATTTTTGAAATTGAAGATATTTTGCATGCCCTGAATGGGAAAATATTTGAATTTCAAAGCAACTCTGAAGGCCCGATGATGTTTGGCGGCGTTATTTTAGCCCTACTTGAACTTTATAATATCAATGAAAAAGATTTCATTGATGTTTGGAAAGCTGAACGTGAAATCGCTGCACCAAAGCCTGAAAATAAAGCCCGTAAAGCCAACCGCTAAAGGCTCTTTTCACCACAGTTAAAGCATCCAAAAAGCCAATATTTATATTGGCTTTTTTTCTACGGTTGTTTAATGGTTTTTAGCGACTTAAGTCACATTAAAAATAAAACTTATTTTACATATCACATTATTTTAATATCATTTTTTTCGTCTTATACTACTTGCTGACATTATCATAAAGAATGACGAGCACATAAAATAGACATGCTAGATTCTCCTTTTTTTGAGCTATCCCCCATTGCCATGTGGCTTGAAGATTACAGTGAAGTCAAAAAACAATTTGATCTCTGGCGTCAACAAGGTGTGCAGGATCTCGCCACTTTTCTTCAACAAGATGAATCTCGTATTTTGCAATGTGCGAGAAAAATAAAAATCTTACAGGTCAACACAAAAACACTAGAACTGTATCAAGCACGTGACTTTGAACATTTATGTCAAAACCTGGATTTAGTTTTTCAGGCGGAGATGTGTCAAACACACATTAGAGAATTGGTTGCATTGTGGAATGGTGAAACGCATTTTTCCCATTCTGCTGTGAACTATACGCTCAGTGGACAACGCCTAGACATTCAACTCAAAGGCATTGTGCTACCGAGTCATGAGCAGGATTTATCTGCCGTCTTAATTACGACTGAAGATATCACCTCTTATACTGAAGCTTGCCGTTTACAAGAACAAAGTCGTCATTTGGCAGAAGCGCGTTTTCATTATTCTCCGACCTCACTTTGGGTCGAAGATTTTAGCCGGATTAAAATCAAATTAGATCAGCTACGCGCTTTAGAAATCGAAGACTTTGTCACTTTTTTGGATGTTCATCCCGATTTTGTACAAGAGTGCATTAAAGAAATACTGATCGTTGACGTCAATCAAGCCACGCTTGATTTATTTGGCGCTCCGAACAAAGAAATATTGCTCAAAAATGTACATAAAGTATTTGCCAAAGAGATGCTTCAAACATTTAAAGAACAGTTGATTGAACTTTGGAATGGTAATTTACATCATCAACGTGAAGCTATAAATTATGCACTTGATGGCAGTATTCGCCACGTCTTACTACAATTTACTGTATTTCCCGATTATCTTGATGATTGGAGCACCGTGCAGGTTGCCTTAACCGATATTACTGCACGTAAAAAGGCTGAAAATTATCTTGAGTATTTAGGTAAACACGACGTACTGACCAAACTCTATAATCGTTCATTTTATATAGCAGAACTCAAGCGTCTCGAACGCAATCAATTACGTCCTGTTTCTTGTATTTTTATTGATTTAAATGGACTAAAAGAACTCAATGACAGTATTGGGCACGATGCTGGTGACAGTATCCTCAGACGTCTGGGCAACATTTTAAACCAACTTATTCAGCATACGCCCTATTCTGCTTCGCGCATTGGCGGTGATGAATTTGTCATTCTATTACCGGGTGCAGATGATGCAGCGCTGCAAAACTGCTTACAAAGTTTGAATGAGTTGTTATTGGTCGATAACCAATTTTATTCTAATCAACCGATGAGTATCTCGATTGGCTTTGCCACCAATGAGCTGAATGAGCTGATGGAAGATATGCTCAAACGTGCCGATCTAGACATGTATCGTCAGAAGAAAAAGTATTATCTCAATAAAGACCGAAGAATTCAGTCTGAAATACGCAATTAACATCAATAATTTGCAATAAAAAAGCCATGGTTTGAACCATGGCTTTTTTATTTAAATCTTTTAACGCTTACCCATCGAACGACGTGTACCGCGTGGTGGCATCCAAGTACGGTCAGCATAACGCTGAGGTTTTGGACGCATATCTTCAAAGATTTCATCCGAAGCATTATCTTCAGCTTTTTTAATCGGAAAAGGCAAATTGACTAAAGCCTTTTTCTTGGGAGGGTTTTGCGTACTCATACGAATAACTCAATTGAATCTGGCGCTATTGTACAAAAAAAATGGTTTTGGTGTAAAAGGCTTTGAGAGATTAGCCTCGATTGGCATATAAAGACTCAATGATTAGCTATGAATTTTTATATCTATAGAGGACAACAGCACAAAAAAGTGCTTTGAATATGGTTGTTTTAAACTATTTTACTGACCCAAATCAACCAACACACTGTCAATTATGTCAATAAATATTGAATATTTACAAATAGATAGGACCATTTCTAAATTTCAAAAATGTTCGTTTTTTTTACACAAATACCTACTTAAAGCCCTCAAATAATACAAATCATCAAAAATGTTACAGGACTATTACGTTTATTCTTGTTTTCTATAACATTTTTTACGCACTAATTTTGAATAATGAGCACTTAGAAAAATTATTATCAATTTACGGACATGGAGTCCTTTAAAATGAAAAAAAGTGTATTGTGCATTGCTGCTTCTATGGCTGCCCTACCTATGCTCAGTCATGCAGACTCACCATATTTTAGTTTAAAAGATGGCGATGGCTTCAAACGTTTTTCTGTCTCTGTTGGTGCTCTACATGTTATGCCACAAGGTAAAGCACAACCATTCCATGTTGATACATCAGTAAAAAATGGTGAAACAGCCAAAGTTGGTGATATTTCAATTGACGCAGTAAAAGCCAATATGGATCCTGCTATGGATCCAAACATTTCTACTTGGTTTGTCGGTTTGCTCGATAAATTAGGTACGAGTACCTTACCAGCAGGGCTAAGCGGTACTGCTGAAATTAATGGCCTACAAAGTTGGGATAACCAAGGTACTGGCCTTGAAGCCGATGATGTAACCACACTAGGCATCATGACCAACTATTTCTTTACTGATAACATTTCTTTAGAAATGAAAGCCGGTATCCCACCTGAGGTAGACCTAAACGGCAAAGGAAAAATTTATGCGCCATTTGCAGCTATTGCGACACCTGAGTTAGGTATTATCGACCTACCTGAAATCGCAATGAAGAATAGTTTGCTGATTACAGATTTAGAAGCCTACGGCCCAGCGGCATCTGCTCGTGCATGGACCCCCGCTGCAGAAATCCAATATCACTTCGGTAAAACTGGCGTCAATAAATTCCGTCCCTATGTGGGTCTAGGCGTGATGTATGCCTACTTCAATGAATTGGAAATGAATCCACAAATTGAGAAAGATTTGATTGCCGCAGGTCACATGATTGCCAACATTAAAGAAGGTAATGCAGGCGCCTCTTTGGAAGGAAAACCAAGTAAGGCAAACCCAAAAGTTGATTTAGAGGCAACTGATGTATTTGCTCCGGTTGCAACGGTTGGCTTCACCTATGATTTCAATGACAAATGGTTTGCTGTAGGTTCTGTCAGCTATGCACACCTACAGAATGAAACCACCATTACCGTTACAGATGCGACACATGGTGAACTGATCAAATCTAAAGCCGATATTGAAGTAAATCCAATTCTTGCGTATGCAGGTATCGGTATGCGTTTCTAATTAATAACCTGAATATAAAAAAGACGGCTACAGCCGTCTTTTTTATTAGGCTATATATGGTCTTTTATTCTGAGATACCTTTTCTAACTCTTTTAGACACTTTTGAATTTCCGCTGTGTCAATTTCCTTTATTCATCCATAGTTACCTATAAAAAAAATTTATTGTTTGGTGAATTAAATTTAATCGCAACTCTGCGTTTATTCGAATACCATTGGATTAAATTTAAAGAATGTAGACTGCTGTATGTCTGATACTCGTTTCTCGAAGCCCCTGATTTACATGCTCATTGGCAGTGCAATTATTTTGGCATTGTCTTTAGGGGTGCGTCATGCATTTGGCCTCTATCTCGTGCCGATGAGTGATGAATTTGGTTGGGGACATAACGTATTTAGCCTTGCCATTGCCATGCAAAACTTAATTTGGGGTGCTGTGCAGCCGATTACAGGGGCTTTTGCAGATAAATATGGCAGTAAGATCGTGGTCGCCGTCGGTGGTGCATTATATGCCCTCGGACTATTACTCATGGCCGTCAGCTCTACCGGTTTACTGCTTAATTTAAGCGCAGGTTTAATCCTGGGTTTGGCTCTCTCAGCCACTTCATTTCCAGTATTACTTTCTGCCGTAGGTCGTGCAGCGCATCCAGACAAACGTAGTTTAGCCATGGGTATTGCCAGTGCCGCAGGTTCTTTTGGTCAGTTCATTATGCTGCCCTCTACGTTACTGTTACTGCAAAAATTTGGTTGGTCTTCAGCTTTGGTGGTCAGCGCCATTTTAATTGCACTTATTATTCCTTTAGCTTGGATGCTAAAAGCACCAATGTATGTTGCACCAAATGCAACCAATACGCATGAAGCCTCTCTGACTTTTAAACAAATTTTGCAATTGGCTTGGGAGCATAAACCCTTTTGGTTTCTAGCACTCGGTTTCTTTGTCTGTGGCTTCCAAGTGGTGTTTATTGGCATCCATCTTCCGGGATATTTAATCGATCATGGCTTTAATGCCACTACAGGCACTATTTTCCTAGCGCTCGTTGGACTGTTTAATATTGTCGGCACCTACACAGCAGGTTGGCTCGGTGGCAAATATTCCAAACCAAAGCTGTTAATGGGACTGTATGGTTTACGTGGCATTGCCATTATTGCCTTTCTTTTGCTGCCTTTAAGCACATGGACAATCTATGCATTTGGCGTCATTATGGGTCTACTATGGCTTTCTACCGTACCGCTCACCAACGGTATTGTAGCCAATATGTTTGGCGTTAAATATCTCAGTATGCTAAGTGGTATCGTATTCTTTACTCATCAAGTCGGTTCATTTTTTGGTGGTTGGTTGGGTGGTGTGAACCACGATATAACCGGTAACTATAATGCCATTTGGATTTTTTCGATTGTCCTGAGTATTTTTGGAGTATTGGTACATTTCATGGTTAATGAGGAAAGTGTCATTCATGACTAATTCAACACTGTGGTTCCGGCTCAGTATTGGCATCAGTATTCTGGCCTTGTTGGCATTGTCCATCGGCTTATGGAGCCAAACGCCTGAATTATTCGAATACTTTAACCAAGCGTTTTGTGCACATTAAAGACGTATTGAAGCAATAATTCCAATTCAAACTGCTGTTTTATCAACACTACAACAGCAGTTTTTTAGCTATTTTCTACACGATTCAATAAAAGCTGCATTTTCAGCATATTAGTATTAATCATACGTTTTTTCATAAACTTAGCTTATTTTTTAATTTTCCATCCTGCGCTTTCTTCCATAGATTAAGTCTCAATAAAGAACAATTTGAGAACTTATGAAATGACCGCATTAACTCAACTTTCACAAGCCATCCATGATGCTCCACGTTGGCATCAAGCAGAACAATTTCAAGATGGCAATGAAATTCGTATTGAAGTGCAACATGACCAAGCTTTGGGGGCTGTGGTTTATGGTTTAGATGCGCGTAAAGCACAGTCTGGGGAAACCATCTACCGTTTAAAACAAGCGTTGGCAGAACACTTGATTTTAATTTTTAAACATCAAAGTCTAGATGATTTACAGTATCTCGCGTTTGCAAGTTACTTCGGTTCAATCTTCCGTCCCGGTGCAGATATTCCTGTGCTAGCATCACAAGATGATACCGGTACACCACCAGACGTCGTACCTGTTTCAAATGCAGTCGGCAAAGGTGACTATACTGGACATGGTGAATTGGCTGCGCATGCAGACCATCAGTGGACTCCGCTGCCATCTTTTGGTTCATTACTCTATGCCATTGAACTGCCACAAGACGGTGGACAAACCTCATGGTATAACACCATTAAAGCCTATGAAGCTTTAGATGAAGCGACACAAAAACATTTAGACCAACTTCAACTCATTACATACAACCCATTTGTCCGTGCCAAAAATAATAAAGGCACAACGGGATATGGCGCTACACCGCTTTACCGTTTCAAAGACCAACCGATTGTTGGACATGCCTATCCACATCCGCTTGTACGTACCCATCCAGAAAGTGGCCGTAAAGGTCTGTGGTTAAATGAACGATCTGAAGTGGAATTGGTTCACTACGATGATCAGTCGGGCAGTGAGTTGATTGCATCTTTACGTGAACATTTATTGAAACCTGAGTTTCGATATGAACATCCATGGGAAGAAGGTGACATTGTGTTTTGGGATAACCAAGCCACTTTACACTCACGCCGCCCTTTCCCTTCAGACCAACGTCGCCTATTAAAGCGAATTAGCCTAGCAGGAGGACGACCATACTGATGTTAAACTTCATGCCAACAATAAAAAATAAATAACCCTGTAAAATCCGTGTTTGAGCAATAACTCCAAATAATTAAAATTTTAAAACAATAAGAACACTGCTCAAATTACGGATGATGTATATCTAATGCCTTAAAACCTGAAATTAAATGATCTAACATCGCACGCACACCCGGCAGCATGCCTTGTCGTGTCGCGTATGCAACATGGATTGCCCCTTGCGGCAATTGCCATTCAGGAAACAGTTCAATTAACTCACCACTTTTTAAAGCATCACGTACAAACACTTTGGGCAAAGAAGCGATTCCCACGCCAGAAAGAGCAGCAGAAATCATCGCACTAAAACTGTCAGTTCTTAAGCGTGGATGAAATTCAATTTGTTGAGTTTCACTTTTTTCACGATGTCGGAAATCCCAAAAATGTTTAGGCCGATCAAAACCAATACACGGAAAATTTTGAATCTCAGCCAATTGCTGTGGTATTTCACGCTCGAAGAAAAGTTGTGGCGATGCCACCAAAACATGATCCCAAGCATCTAAATCTCGAACGATCAAATCACTATCCATTAAAGGCATATTACGAACACGAATTGCTAAATCTACGCCTTCCTCAATGACATCAACCCGATGATTGGTCGCCATGAGATGCACACTGACCTCAGGATATTGCTGCATAAAATCGGTGACCATTTTTGCAACAGGCATTTCCACCAAAGCCACAGGACAAGAGATTTTAATTTGGCCACAGAGTTGATCGTTCAACGTACTGAGCACAAAGTTTTCCGTTTCGCTGACTTCCTCTAAAATTTTTAAGCAGTGTAAATAGAACTGTTGTCCTATTTCAGTTACTGTAAATTTACGCGTATTACGCTGAATCAGACGCACCCCCAAACGGGTCTCTAATTCTGTGATACGGCGTGATAGCTTAGATTTTATAATACCCAATGCTTCACTGGCTTTGGTATAACCTTGGTATTTCACCACTTGCACGAAATAGTAATAGTCATTTAAATTTTGCATCATTGTTTCATTTTTAGAATAATCTGTTGAGTTTTTCGCCCTGTCATTCCCTCACTATACCTCAATAATAGATCTCAGAAGCAATAAATTGAGGGCTGAATTATGAATTCAATCAAACGTGTTTATCATAGTGATCGTAGGACTTGGGTGGGCGATGGCTTCCCAACAAACTCTATGCTCCCTATGCAAGAAATGGGCAATCAAACCAGTCCATTCCTCGTTATGGGCTATACCGGCCAATATCATTTCTCTCCAAGTCACCATCAACGTGGTGTTGGGTCACATCCACATCGTGGCTTTGAAACAGTGACCATTGTTTATGAAGGTGAATTAGAGCATTTTGACTCTAAAGGAAATCACGGCAGCATTGCCAAAGACGAAGTGCAATGGATGACTGCGGGTCGAGGCATTATGCATGAAGAACATCATTCTAAAGATTTTGCCAAAACTGGCGGAAATTTAGACATGGTACAACTTTGGGTCAATTTACCTCGTCATGCCAAAATGACTGAACCTCGCTACCAAGAACTGACTACAACTAATATTGCTGAAGTTAAACTTGCACAAAATGCTGGCGTGGTACGCGTCATTGCTGGCCAATTTGAAGACACATTGGGCGCAGCTGAAACTTTTAGCCCGATGAATGTGTTGGATGTGCGCTTGAATGCAAATGCTGAACAGGAATTTTCATTCAACCCACAGTGGAATAACATGATTTTTGTATTAAGTGGGGCGATCGAAATTGAAGGTCAACGCTTTGATGCGAAACAGACTTTATATGTCAGTGACCAAGTATCGTCCTTGAAACTTAAATCTTTTGAAGCAACCAAACTGCTTATTTTAAGTGGCGAAGCTTTAAATGAACCGATTGCGGCACATGGACCATTCGTCATGAATACTGAAGATGAAATACGTCAGGCATTTTATGATTTTCAACATGGTCATTTTGCTTAAATATTTCCACGATAAAGTCCCAATAAAAAAACCGCCTTCTGGCGGTTTTTTTATATCTATGTTGGTATGAATTACGCATCACGCTTTCAACAGATTATTGCGTGACTTTTTGATAAAACGCATCTATTGCATTGACCATTTGCTCAAGTCCCGGCTGTTCCAAAGGATAATGTCCTGCATTTTTCAACAGCACGACATCGACTGGAACTTGGTGAATCCGTGCTAAAAATGGCTGACTTAAAGCCAAAGGCGTCCAGCGGTCTTGTTCAGGCTGCGTCAGTAAAATTGGGCAGACATTAAACTGCTCCGGTGGCGTGTCATTTTTATAATATAAATACGAATCTAGAAATTTAACCGATACACTATTCCCAGCTGACGTTTTATCTTTTAAAAAGACCTGCAATGCTGCGTCATTATTCACCAAGCGATGCATTTTACTTACCCACCGCATCGGCATTGGCAATGCTGAAAATGGTGTATGTGCTGTCACATGAGCCAGTGGGCTGCCCACGCGGCTCATAAATTTATTCAAAGAGACTTGATCACGCACAGTTTTATTTGAAGTGTCTAGAAAGGTCATACCGACGATGCCTTTCACCTTTTTATTTTTTGCCGCCACGTGATAGGTCAACATACCACCAGCACTGAGCCCATACAAAACGATAGGACGATGATCTTTTTGTAGCTCGGCTTCAATGAGGTCATTACCTGCTTGAACCCAATCATCATAACGAATTTTTGAGCCCTTTTTGACTTGGGTGAGGCCATAACCGGGCATATCTATAGCGATCGTTTCATAGCCACGTTGTGCCAAAGGATGACCCAAAATCATCGACATTTGTCGACCATTTGTTCCCACACCATGAAACAGAATCACCTTCACTTTTGCCTGTGGATTCCGATAAGTATCTAAGTGAACAGTATGACCCTGCCAACTCCACCACTCTTCTTTGGGTCGCTGCGTTTCTGTTAAATGGTATTCTTTGGGTAGATAGTGCTGAATGCCCTGCCAACTGTTTTGATCTGTATAACTTGCTAATGCTTGTGTAGCCGGTAGCTGATCATCTGCAAATGCCATGATTGAAAGTAACGATGCAATGCCACTCATCAACCACTTCAATAAAGCGCTCAAAATTTCTGATAAGGTGTCTGATTTTGGAGAAGTCATTTTTAGACAATTTTTTATGTGTATGTGCTGATGCTAATCAGCGGCGGAAACCGACGCCATGTGCATGTGGGACAGCACTATGTCACTTCGTCCAATTATCTTTTTCCCTGCTAAGCACTTCAAAATATTTTTGAAGCAGGATTTACATACTCCTGCAATAATCAGCCTTTAAGATCTTTTAACTTTCATAATTTTATCCTTTAGAAATTCATAACCTTACTTTTGATTTTAAATATTGGTAACGCATGAGCCAGTCCAAACCACAACGAAACCTTGTCATCTTTCTCACCTTTTTAAGATTAGGGTGTATTGCATTCGGTGGACCTGCGGCACATTTGGTGTTGTTTTTTCAATATTTTGTGAAACAAGAAAAATGGATAACAGAGCATGAATATGCGCATTTGCTTGCCTTGGCTCAAGTCCTTCCAGGCCCAACAAGTAGCCAGCTCGGCATGGCGATTGGATTTCAACTCAACCGCTATCAAGGTGCTTGTTTTGCATGGTTAGGATTTACTTTACCTTCAGCCCTGCTGATGTGTGCCGCGGCCACTTTAAGTATAAAACTCAGTAATCAACTCTCAACTTTATTCTTTCATGTTATTCAGTTAATTGTCCTTGCTGTGGTTGCATGGGCATTTTGGCAAATGATGCGAAGCTTCTGTAAAACAAAATTTCAGTATCTAGTCATGCTTTTAGCTGCATTTTTTATTTATTTCTTTCAATTTTCTCTAAATCAAGTTTTGGTGATTTTATGCGCTGCAATTATCGGTTTAGTTTTATCGTCAAATCAATTACGCAGCCAAAAGCCAAATATCACCAAAACAGTTCCACCCAAACATGACAGTTTTAGCCAAAATGCACATGAAAATACTCGCACCTCTTGGCTATGGCTTCTCGCCTTTATCAGCCCTTTTTTCGTTCTGCCATTCTTCGATATACAACATAGCAATGTATTGGCTTTCAGCTTAGAAAGCTTTTACCGCACAGCATCCTTCATCTTTGGTGGTGGACATATTATTTTGCCATTTTTACATCAGGACTTTGTCTCTACAGGACTGATCAGTAATGAAAATTTTGACTTAGGCTATGCCCTTGCACAACTCGTGCCGGGACCTTTGTTTAGTTTCGCCGCCTATCTCGGCACACTTTTACCCATGACTGATGTGCCAATCTTGAATGCCGCACTCGCGACGTTAGCGATATTTTTACCATCATTTTTATTATTGTTTGGCTTATTGCCCTATTGGAATAAATTGATGAAATACCCGATACTTTTTGGCACCTTAAAAATAATCAATGCGGCTGTCGTCGGTCTATTACTGTGTCTACTATTTCAAATGAGCCAAAAATACATCATTCAATGGACAGACTTTATATTTGTTGCCCTCGTTATTGCTTTACTTCGCAGCAAACTGCCAGTTTGGTTCAGCTTAATAAGCAGTTTTATCGGCTATTACGCTTTTTTAACTTTTCTGCCTTTTTAAACTTAAGCAAAAAAAAACTAGAACTCAAGGAGTAAATTAATCCTCATCGATTAAGCTTGCGCCCTTGACCACAGTTTTCCCCTCGACTTGATCTAGTTGATAATGCTGCACATCACTATACTGTTTGATCATTTCAACCAGCTCATTGGAATGTGTGGTCAACCAAAGCTGTGTATAGCGACTTGCTTCAGCAATCAGCAGCGCCAAGGCAGGTAATAAATCGGGATGTAAGCTATTTTCTGGCTCATTCAGTGCCATAAAATTTGGGGGTCTTGGACTCAATAAAGCCACAGCTAAACACAAAAACCGTAAAGTCCCATCTGAAAATTCGGCACTTTCCAAAGGTCTTAAGATCCCTTGCTTTTGCATCATCATTTGAAAGCGCCCACCCATTTCCTGCACATAAAATTGGGTCTGCGGAAAGGCTTTTTCTAGTACTTCAAACAAGGTTTCACTGTTGCCACGCTCACGTAAAGTTTCAAAAGCCGCAGCTAAATTTGTACCATCATGCGCTAAAACTGGCGAACGAATGCCCACCTGTGGGACACGGATCGGTGAATTTCCACTGACAGAAAACTCATGATAAAAGCGCCAGTTTTTCATGGTCTCACGCACTTGTGAAACTTCGGGGTATAAATGTGGATCGGACAATTGTCCAAACACCGACTCTTCAGGTGTTAAAGACATCGGATAAGCAATCCGTTCTTCATCAACATTTTTAAGAAATGCCGCTTGGTTGGTTCTCTCTAACAACTCGCTCATTTTTCGACGTTGATAACCGCTTAACCAAATTCCTTCTACTTTGACCAAAGGATCGAGTGCAAACAAGGTGATGAGCGGTTCAGGAAAACCAATTTCAAGTTGATATTCATAATGCTCCATCTCCACTGCAAGCTTCATGCGCTTAGGGTCTTTCGATCGATCACCCGCACGGTGACCACCTGCCCACATGATTTTTTGAATCCCGCCCTCATTTGCAATAGCTTGGGATAATTGGCCATTTGCAGCTTCATGCAGGAGACGTACAGCTTTATATAGATTGGATTTACCACAACCATTCGGACCACTGACAATATTCAGACGCGACAAGGTCAGACTCATATGATGAATAGATCGAAAACCTTGAATAGTCACTGAACGGATCGTCATGGGTTACCTAAAATGAGTCGGAAATGCTGATGATAATGAGTTTATTGACTGTATATTTTGTATGCACTTTATTCTACCAATAAAAAACCCGCAAGCCGAAACTCACGGGTTTTTTATTGCACATTCTAAGTTCAATTCAACCTTAGAATAAGCGGTTCATACCATTCAATGTTGCAACACGGTACGCTTCCGCCATAGTCGGATAGTTAAATGTGGTTTCTACGAAATATTTAATCGTATTGTTCGGGCTATTCATCACGGCCTGACCAATGTGGATAATTTCCGCAGCATTATTACCGAAGCAATGAACACCTAAAATTTCTAAAGTATCACGATGGAACAAGATTTTAAGCTCACCCACGGTGTCGCCCGTAATTTGCGCACGTGCCAAATGACGGAAAGATGCCTGACCCACTTCATACGGAATTTTTTCTTCTGTTAACTGTTGTTCAGTTTTACCAATCGAAGAAATTTCAGGAATGGTATAAATACCCGTAGGAATATCCGTTACAGGTGCAATTCCTTCTTCACCGCTCATGTTAGAACCGGCACAACGACCTTGGTCATATGCAGCAGATGCAAGTGAAGGCCAACCGATTACATCACCCGCAGCAAAGATATTCTCTACTTCAGTTTGATATTGATCATTCACAGTTAATTGACCACGGCTGTTTGGTTTGATACCTACATTTTCTAGGCCTAAACCATCGGTATTACCAGAACGGCCGTTACACCACAAAATCGCATCCGCTTTAATTTTCTTACCACTTTGCAAGTGAAGAACCACGTGATCATCATGTGTTTCAAGATGATCAATCTGCTCGTTGTGGCGAATCAGTACACCCTGCTCACGTAAACGATATGACAATGCATCTGAGATTTCATCGTCTAAATAGCTGAGTAATTTGTGCTGTGTATTGATCAAGTCTACTTTATGGTCTAAACCAATAAAGATAGACGCATATTCACAACCAATCACACCTGCACCATAAATGATGATTTTTTGGATTGAATAATCCAGATCCAAAATTTTGTCTGAATCAAATACGCGAGGATGATTAAAGTCTAAAGCAGCAGGACGGTAAGGACGTGAACCTGTCGCAATCACTAATTGCTGGAATACTAAAGTTTCCGTCATACCTTCATTGCTAAAAATCAAAACAGTGTTTTGATCTTGGATATACGCACGGCCGTGGAAAATATCAATTTTATTACGGTCATAAAAACGTGAATGCGTTTCAACTTGTTGTTGAATCACTTTATGCGCATTACGTAACACCTGTTTCATCGTGAACTGTTTCCATTCACCGACTTTTTGGAACATAGGGTCACGTTGGTAACGTAAAATGCTTGAAACGGTCTGACGTAATGCTTTACTTGGAATTGTTCCTACATGGGTACAGTTACCACCAAGCTGTTCACGCATATCTACAATTGCAACTCGCTTACCTGATTTAGCAAGTTTCATTGCAGCGCCTTCACCCGCAGGGCCAGAACCCAGAACTACCGCATCGTATTTCACGAAAGTTCCACTAACGACCTCTTTCTTACGTGGCATTCAACGCTCCTTTACAAATATTCTTTAATCTAGGCTGTATTATGACGTATATCCTAACTTTTTTGGATATTTAGCTCACATATATTATGTGATAACCACATTTATTATATGAATATCGTTTTCCCCCTATTTAAGCTCAAGTCCGCTATAATGATCGAGCTAATTTTTTGAATATCTCCTCGTCAAAAACAGTGGAAAAGTTGAATATGTCTGAGAACCGTAAACCTGTACAGGGTGTAAAACTTCGTGGCGCAGAAAAAGTCGCTCGCATACCTGTGAAGGTCGTGCCAACGGTTGAAACGCCTCGTAAGCCTGACTGGATTCGGGTCAAAATGGCTGCCCCTGATGAAGTTCAACGTATTAAAACAACTTTACGCGCACAAAAATTACATACCGTGTGTGAAGAAGCGGCTTGCCCGAACTTACCTGAATGTTTCGGTGGCGGTACTGCAACCTTTATGATTATGGGCGATATCTGTACTCGTCGTTGCCCATTCTGCGACGTTGCGCATGGTCGTCCCAATGCTCTTGACCCAGATGAACCACGTCACATGGCAGAAACCATTGCCAATCTAGGTTTGAAATATGCCGTAATTACGTCGGTCGACCGTGATGACCTAGTTGATGGCGGCGCACAGCACTTTGTTGACTGTATTAAAGAAGCTCGAAACTTGAGCCCAAAAACACTTTTGGAAATTCTAGTTCCTGACTTCCGTGGTCGTATGGATGTTGCCCTTCGTATCATGACGGAGTGCCCTCCTGATGTGTTTAACCACAACATTGAAACTGTGCCACGTTTGTATAAAGCAATGCGTCCAGGTTCTGACTACCAACACTCTCTAAACTTATTAAAAATGTTTAAAGAATACTGCCCAGATGTACCAACTAAATGTGGTTTGATGGTCGGTATTGGTGAAACTGAAGAAGAAGTGATCGCGTTATTAGACGACTTAAAAGCACATGATGTTGACTATGTCACCATTGGTCAGTACTTACAGCCCTCTAAAGAACATGCCCCTATTGACCGTTTTGTAAGCCCAGAAGAATTTGAGCGTTACACTGCACATGGCCAAAAGCTTGGTTTCAAAAACATTTGGGCTGCACCAATGGTCCGTTCAAGTTACTTTGCTGACCGTCAATACTATGGTGAGCCAGTGCCTGCGGTACGTCGTAAAACTGATCCTGCAAAGAAAATTGCAGTTCAAGCGATTGAAGCCTAATTACACTAAGATTTAAAACATCGCAAATTAAAGCCCTCATTGATTGAGGGCTTTTTTGTGGCTTTCACACTCAGCCCAATTCATTTACCACTATATGATCTTTTGAAAATAGTGCGTTCCTTAAACGTTATCCAATATATCGAATCATCCAAGTTTACGTAATGTGACATTTTTTTGCCCGATAGGGATTGTATTGTGATTCTTTATTAATCAATCTATTGATAACACGTTATCTGCGCGTTCATTATTCGCGCAATTTTCCAATCACACTCACCAGCCGAGTGATGCCATTTTGACAGTCTCATGCACTTTAAAATCAGAAAGACAAAAGATGAGATCATTTTTAAACGCATGTAGGCTGTTTTAAACGCATAACGCTCTGGCCCTTGTCACTGGAGCCATAACAAATGCTATTTATACTCAGTGCCGTACTCTTTATTTTTGCTCTTTGGGCCGTTTTTTTCTTTGAACTTTCACGAGCTGTAGGCGCGATAACACTGATATTCGTTTCAATTGCACTCGCCTTTTTAAGCCCATGGTCATTAATACTTGGCATCCCGCTTATTGCTTTAAGTTTAATTGTGTTGATTGATCCACTGAGGCTCAATCTACTCACCAAACCTGCCTATAAAACCTTAGCAAATGCGATGCCGAATATGAGTACTACGGAACGTGAAGCGTTGGATGCAGGAACAAGTTGGTGGGAAAAAGAGCTATTTATGGGCGCGCCTGATTGGAAAAAATTTGAGGCTTATCCCTATCCTCAGCTTAGTGCTGAAGAACAATCCTTCATTGATAATGAAGTCGAACAACTTTGTGCCATGCTCAACGAATGGGATATTCACCATAAACATAAAGACCTCCCACCAGAAGCTTGGCAATTCATTAAGGATAATGGTTTCTTAGGACTAGTGATTCCAAAATCTTACGGGGGCCGTGAATTTAGTTCATATGCACAAAGCCGTGTCATGAGCAAGATTGCATCTCGCTCACTCACTGCCGCAGTCAGTTGTATGGTGCCCAACTCTCTTGGACCGGGGGAATTGCTACTACACTATGGTACTGAAGCACAAAAAGATAGATATCTCCCAGGCCTTGCCAAAGGTGAAGAAATCCCATGTTTTGGACTCACCAGCCCTGAAGCCGGCTCAGATGCAGGCGCCATTCCAGATACAGGTGTCGTCTGTTATGGCACCTTTGAGGGACAACAGGTGCTCGGCTTAAACATGAACTTCTCTAAACGCTGGATTACCCTTGCACCGATTGCCACCGTCATTGGTCTGGCATTTAAGTTATACGATCCAGATGGCTTATTGGGAGATAAAAATAAAACGGAATATGGCATCACCTGCGCGCTGCTACCGGCGAGTCATGACGGTGTCATTACAGGCCCTCGTCATAATCCAGGCTCACCGTTTATGAATGGGACAGTTGAAGGCAAAGATGTCTTTATTCCCTTAGATTGGATCATTGGTGGGATTGAAAATGCCGGCAAAGGCTGGCGTATGCTAATGGAATGTTTAGCGGTCGGTCGTGGTATTTCACTCCCTGCGTTATCAACGGCAGCCGGAGAAATGGCATATTTAAATGTTGGTGCATTTGCCAAAGTTCGTCAGCAGTTTAAAATTTCTGTAGGTAATTTTGAAGGTGTGCAAGAAGCATCGAGTGATATCGCATCAGACGCTTACATGCTTGAAGCATTTCGCTATTTGGTGACTTGTGGTTTAAACCAAGGCGGCAAACCTGCTGTGATGACCGCAATGGCTAAATACTATGCCACTGAAACCATGCGTAAAGTAGTTAATCACGGCATGGACATCGTCGGTGGACGTGCCGTGCAAATGGGACCTCGTAATTTTTTAGCTTTGAATTATCAGGCCATTCCTGTGTCAATTACTGTCGAAGGTGCCAATATTCTAAGTCGCTCTCTGATGATTTTTGGACAAGGCTCAATGCGGTGCCATCCATATTTATTTGAAGAGCTACAATTACTTCAAGCCGAAGATAAAAACGCTGCACTCAATACATTCAATGAAATGCTCTTTAAGCACTTAGGCTATACCTTTAACCGAACTGCACGCGCCTTTGCTTATGCGTTCACAGGTGGCCCATCCGACTCACCAGCTTCAGCAGATGAATTTAGCCGCCCCTACTATAAAAAAATTAATCGATTCAGTGCCGATTTCGCGCTGACTGCAGATATGTGTCTTGGCCTATTAGCCGGTGATATTAAACGTAAAGAAATGCTTTCGGGCCGACTTGCAGACATTCACTCTTATTTATTTATCGCGACGGCTATTCTTAAATATTATGAACAAGGTCAAAGAAGTGAAGCTGAACAATTACATGCGCAACTTGCATTAGATAAAGCTTTGTACAATGTTGAAAAAGCTTTCCAGGGCTTATTTGACAACTTCCCAATGCGACTAGCCGCAAGTATAGTAAAAATCATCTGCTTTCCGTTTGGACGAGTTGTTGCTAAACCGACAGACCGTTTAAAACGTGAAGTTGCCACTCAAATGATGCTAGACAATACTTTCCGCCAAGAACTGAAAAAGCACGTGTATTACAGCACAGCAGCAGATGAAGTTTCTGGTCGTATGGAAAATGCCTTTTTACAACTGTTAAAAATTGAACCGCTGTGGAACCAATTTAAAAAAGCTGAATCTAAAGGTCAATTCAAAGGTTTAACTTTTGAAGCACATATAGCCGATGCAATTGCACAAAAAGTCATTACTGCCTCCGAAGCTGAACAGCTCAGCACTTACAACATTCAACGCTATGACAGCATGCTCACAGATGTATTTGACATGCAGCTCATCCACGAACTTGAGTTATCCAATCCACATTTAACCGTTACACCAGAAGTGAAAAAGCAACAACACACCGATGATGAACCAGAAGCCTTCCTGCGTTATTAATCAGCTTCTGCATCGCTTTTAAGCTTTATTTTTCTCAAAATAAAAGCCATTCCATTCTTAAACAATGGGATGGCTTTTTTATACGACCATCAGCCAATGGTATCGCAGAGTCAAAGGTATAGGCTGTACTGCAAAATTACATCACAGAGGGTTTGCTACATGTCACAACAAGATTATGAAAATGGCTTAAAAGTTCGTACTGAAGTTATGGGTGAAAGTTTCGTTAAACGTGCTCAAGACAATACCGTGCCATTTACTCAACCTTTGCAAGATTGGATTAATGAGCATGCATGGGGTTCAACTTGGCAGCGTGAAGGCGTTTTACCCCGTAAATATCGCTCACTGATTACCATTGCATTTTTAACTGCACAAAAAAGTCCAACAGAACTCAAGGGTCATGTCCGAGGTGCTTTAAATAATGGGGCGACTGTAGAAGAAATTCAGGAAGTGTTACTTCATAGTTTGCCATATTGTGGCGCACCGGCGACTCAAGAAGCCTTTCGTGCGGCACTTGAAGTCATTAATGACTATCAAAAATCTAAATAAGTTACTGCGTTATAAAACAGTTTTAGAAAACTACGCTTAGCGTGGTTTTCTAAAGGGTTTCATCTTGTTTTTAACTTAGGACCTTAAATGCAGTGAATCCCGAATCAAATCCAGTAGACATTAAAATTATAGAAGAATTCATTCACTTCAAATCGAACTTGATATCCCAATTCTGTAAGCTCAGCAGATAAACTTCGAATCTCTTCTAAAGCTAAATGCTTGGGTAAAACCGTAAATACGGCGGTATTCCCCTGTTTGGCATTTTCCTCAATCAGCAAAGCCAAACGTGTCTTATATAAGGCGATATCTAAATTGGCTTGACTGGATAAAACTTTGGCATGTTCAGCGGGTAAAAAGCTCATATTCTTATACGCTTATCTGATTATTATTGCTTATAAATTAAGCCAAATTCAGCAAAGCGTGCAATGCATTTTTGTAATTGATATTTCAATTTCAAAGCGCATTGTTTGGCGCAAACGAAGCTCTTCAAAGCGATATACAAAAAAAGGAACTCAAAAAAAATCCCTCATGACGAGGGATTTTCTATGCTAGCGGGGTAATGGAATATATTGCGAGTCACTGTTTTGAGTTTGCAGTTTACGCTCTCCCACTTGTACCGGCAATGTCATCGCCTTTCCGTCTCGCTCAATCTCAATTTGCATAGTGCTCAATGGCGCTTGTTGTGCAACGTAATTGATTAAATGTGAGGTCGAGGTAATCAGCTCATTATTCACTTTCACGATTTTATCACCACGTTTTAAACCTGCCTGTGCTGCAGGTCCATTACGAATGACATCTGCGACAATCACACCATTCACCCGTGGATCTAAAATATTTTCTTGTTTAATTGGAAGTAAACTAATACCTAACCAACCACGAACCACTCGCCCATCTTTTAAAATAGCGTTCAGCACTTGTTGACATACTTTTGCAGGAATGGCAAAACCAATCCCCAAAGAGCCACCTGACTGCGAGAAGATCGCGGTATTTACACCAATTAAGTTCCCTGCAACATCAATTAAAGCACCACCAGAGTTGCCGGGGTTGATCGCAGCATCTGTTTGAATAAAGTCTTCGTAAGTGTTGATTCCCAAATCTGAACGACCTGTAGCTGAGATAATCCCTTGCGTAACCGTCTGACCCACGCCAAAAGGGTTACCAATCGCTAGGACGACATCACCGACTTCATTGCCACTTAGCTTAAATGGCAAAACCGGTAATTGACTCATTTCAATCTTAATCACAGCTAGGTCTGTATCTGGGTCTGTACCCACAACTTTCGCTTCAGCACGACGACCATCATGTAAAGCCACAACGATCTGATCGGCCTGTGCGATCACGTGGTTATTCGTCAAAATATAGCCATCTGGACGAACAATCACACCTGAACCTAAACTATTTTCGTTTTGATTGGTTTGATCTGGAAGTTGATTACCAAAAAACTCACGGTAAACAGGATCATTTAATAAAGGATGATCCAATTGTTTCACTTTTTGCGTAGTGAAAATATTGACAACCGCTGGAGCAGCAACTTTTACCGCAGCACTATACGAAACTACACCGCCTGTACGCGACGTATCGATGAGGGGCTCAACCTTTTCTGCAGGCATTTTAACCCCATCTGGGGCAATGGGTGCTTTAGGTTTTTGAACCTGTTGCCATGTAAAGAAACCGATGATCACAAGTATTAATAATACCCAAGGTAACCATGTAAAGGTCCGACGCACGTCTATATCCTCTAAATTTTATAATTCATTGATGGCTAAATAATTTATATCGTATTGTAATGTAATCTTTTCAACAAAATTAAAAATAAATACAGAGATTTGTGATTCTTTAGTTACAATTTAAACAATCGTAAATTTTGATTCATCTCTTTGAGATTTTGGACAATATATGGCTCAGTTAAGTGAAATTATTCAGTGGTGTGACAGCACACTCAAAGCACATGAATTTAAGGACTATGCTCCCAACGGCTTGCAAATTGAAGGCTTAGCAGAAGTGCATAAAATTTTATGTGCAGTTACCGCATCACAAACAGCGATTGAAGCCGCGATAGCAGAAAAAGCTGATTTGCTATTGGTACACCATGGTTATTTTTGGAAAGGTGAAGCTTACCCAATCACTGGTATGCGCGGCAAACGCATCAAAAGCCTGATCAAAAACGATATTTCACTCGTTGGTTATCACTTACCTTTAGATAGTCACCCTACTTTAGGTAATAATGCAGCGATAGCAGATTTGCTCGAATTAGAAAATATTGAAGCTTTAGATCCTACTGAACGCAATCCTATTGGCAATGTTGGTTATTTAAAACAAGCCATGACTCCAGCGGCGTTTAAAGAGTTCGTTTCTGAAAGATTAGGATTTGATGCCATTCACCTGCCTGCAGATAAACCCTCTATTCAAAAAATTGGTTTTTGTACAGGCGGCGCACAGGACTTTATCGGTAAAGCGGCTGCATTAGATTGTGATGCGTACATTTCAGGTGAAGTGAGTGAACGTACTTTTTACGAGGCTCAAGAATTAAACGTGCATTATTATGCATGTGGGCATCATGCAACCGAGCGTTATGGTGTACAACGACTCGCGAAAGCTATTTCAGAACAGTTCAATATTGAGTATAGTTATTTCGAATTAAATAACCCGATTTAATTTAAATCGTCTTGGTCTTTGACTCAGTCCTTATACGTATATTTTCAGGCTTTATTCTGTATTGTTATTTATAAGCAATGCGCATTTTACTGCAAGAATCTATTACAATAACGGCACTTAATGTCAAAACCCAGCAAAATGCAAGGAATTGAAAACATGACAACGATTACTTTACCAGCGTTACCTTACGGTTACGAAGATCTTGCTCCGCACATCAGCAAAGAAACTTTAGAATACCATCACGACAAACACCACAATACTTATGTGGTTAACCTAAACAAAGCAATTGAAGGTACTGACCTTGCTGGCAAAACTTTAGAAGAAATCATCACTGCTGTTAAAGGCGATGCTTCTAAAGCTGGTATCTTCAACAATGCAGCTCAAGTATGGAACCACACATTCTACTGGAACTGTATGGCTAAAAACGGTGGCGGTAAAGCTACTGGCGCTTTAGCAGCTAAAATAGACGAAGCTTTCGGTTCTTACGAAAAATTCGCTGAAGAATTTGCAAATGCTGCTGCAACTCAGTTCGGTTCAGGTTGGGCTTGGTTAGTTGCTGACGAAGTAAACGGTAACCTTTCTATCCTTAAAACTTCAAATGCTGACACTCCACTTGCTCACGGTAAAGTTGCAGTATTGACTATCGACGTTTGGGAACATGCTTACTACATCGACTTCCGTAACGCTCGTCCTAAATACATCTCTACTTTCTTAGAAAGCCTAGTGAACTGGGACTATGCAAACGCTAAATATGCAGGTCAAGCTGCTGGCGTTGAAAAATAAGTTTTAAAACTTATTCAAAAGTCGAAAAAATCACCCTTTATGGGTGATTTTTTACTTTCTTTTTTGAGCCAACCACATTGTGTGCTCTCTAGACATTGCATTTTCTGCATCTAGAACAAATTTTGAAAATTCAATTTCTCTATTTGTTTGACTTTTATCCAAACTTTCATAATCAGCTAAAATAAGATTTAACTCTGAGGTCGCGGTTAAATATGCTTCTTTATTTTCTTGATAATTTTTCACTTGAAGCCAACTGAGTCCACTTGCACTAAATGTTGTTAGAACAGATACCCAATTAAAATTACTTTCTGGATTTTCAATTAGTAAAAATGCACAAATCAAAGTTATTATTTGTAAAATAATCACTATCCAAAACCATTTAGAATATTTCTTTTTATTTAGTTCAGATTTTGTGGAATACCATCTTAATTGATCCTCAACCCTTTCTTTCAAATATATTTTTTCCCTTTCTTCAACTGGCAATAGTCTATTTTCTATCATTTTATCTGTAATTATATTCTTACATACATCTTTCGATTTAAGTTCCTTAGAGATATCCTGAAATTGATTACTTATTTCTTTGATTCTACTAATAAATCTTTTTTTAGCCTCGCTAGCAGTAAGTGTATTTTCAAAAAATTCAGAACATGTTACATATCTCCAAGTTAAAGTTTTGCAAGATTCAGCTAACGCCCTCCCCCTATACCAAATATCCTCATATCTTTTAACTTTCAGTATTAATGAAGTAATCAATGCTCCTGCTATAGAGAAAAAAACTACGTAATATATATATTTACGCAATTCAATTTCATTAAAACTATATATTGTAGCTATTGATGCAATACACATTAATATTAAATCTAACCTGAATAAACGTAGATAATATTTTTGTGCTTTCAATGATGCATTATCACCAGCAATAAAATAGCAAGGAAAATCTTTTTGTTCCATTTATGGTCTAACTCTAGTTTTATTAGCTATCGGTAAGTTTCTTTTTTGAAATGCATATTCAATGTAGATATTAGGATTTTTAATAAATTCCTCCCAAGTTGTTAAGACACAATATCTATCCTCTTCCAACCAAGAGCATTTACCATTTTGAGGAATATAGTAATTGTATGAAAATTCACTAATGACCGTTTCATCACCTATATTTACACTATTATGTGAATCATTACATTGGCTACAATAATAACTACCTTGTAAAACCCTATTAATCATAGGAGGTAAAATCACACCTAAAATACCATTACGTGTATTACCTTGCCTGTGATAAAGTGATGCCTGTAATTCCCTCTTGATAAATCTTTGATTTTCTAAATTGTTATTTTCAGCACAATATTCACCAATAAGAAAGATCGTTACAGTAGAATCACTAAGGTAATCCTCCCTAATCTTACGCATGATGTAATCTTCGTCTTCTGACTTAATTGGCTCATGTAAAGACTTATCAATCATATCAACATCAAGTTGCTCATGAATATATTAGATTTCTTTCATAAGTCATTTTTCACTCAGCTCCAAGTTATAAATTCCAGCAATTAGATTGAATCTTAATGCTAGTCTTTTGCCTCGATTGCGATATCGCTCAGCAAGAATTTTGAAGGTTTT
>NZ_VPAM01000042.1:0-28818 GCF_013419215.1 Acinetobacter sp. YH12096
AAAAAGAGATCCGATTGCATTTGAACAAGCAACACAGCAGATTGAAAAATTACGAGAGCAAGCGGCACGTGGTGAAATTATATTAGGTTATGTTGATGAAACAGGGTTTTCATCTACACCTGATAACCGCTATGCATGGACAAAGATAGGTGATGTTCATGCGGTTGATGCAATAAGATTAAAACGAGTTAATGTCATGGGGTGTTTGCTTTCAACGGGGGAACTGGTGACAAGTTGTTTACAAGAGTCAGTTACAAGCACTTGGTTTTATGCCTATTTAACTGGAATAGCTCAACAAGTAAAACAGACTTATAACCTTCCATTGGTTCTTATTGTTGATAATGCCTCGATTCATAGAAGTAAAAAGATGGCTGATTACAGAGAGCTACTTAAAAGTAACTTTTCGACGAATTTGTATTTTATTCCAGCTTATAGCCCTGAGTTAAATCGAATCGAGATGGTATGGAAGCAGATGAAATATTATTGGCGAGATTTTCAAGTCATGACAGCTGATAAAATAGAGCAATGGGTGGAGAGAGTATCAAACCAATTCGGAAAAGAATACATGTTTACTTTTTAATGACAGCTTATGTGGTTGATTCCATTAATAGTCCTTGGATTTTTTTTATTCACTGGTATTAAAATTCATCAGAAGAATATTAGTAAAATATCTAGATATTAACAGCCTAAAAATATTATCTAGCCCTATGCAAAGATATGCATAGGGTTATTACTTATTTAGAAATTAACGTAGTATCATTTTTTTTGGGAGTTTCAAAAGAGATTTTTTCAAAAATTATTAAACTAAAGATTAAGACTCCGATTAAGCCAATTAGTCCCATAATTAAGAAAGTTGCTCTAAATATCAAGCCATAAGTCAAAATTTTACTTAAATATTTTTTTCCCATATTAGCTCTAATAAGATTACTTTCTTCATTACAAAATATTCCAATATCAATTGAAGAATTTCTTTCTAATCTTTTAAAGACTTCTTCAGATTGTTTGATTAAAAAAGATGTTCTTTGATCTAGCTTCCAGAAAACAAATGCCGTAATACTTAAGAAAATGGATAAAAATATTCCTATGTAAGCAAAGGTACTTGAGGACTGAATGGAAACACCTATAGCGGTTCCTAATCCAGCAATGATAAAAAGAAAATAATTGAACATTGTTATTCTTTGGTTGGAATGTAATTCAAAGTACTTCCAGGCATGTTCAACAGCTTGTTCAGAATTAATCCTATTTGTCATATTAATATTACCCAATTGAAAATTATATGAATTATATAATTTATTCAATTGAATAAACTAATCTAAATAATTCTGCTTGATACTTTGCATCGTGCAAAGCATTATGATCTCCTTGTAAAGTAGGATGTACATATTTATCTATTGAACTTGACTTTGTATCGTACCAGCTACATTTTGTGGCTCCCATAAAAAGAGCTTTGATATCTATAGCTGATATACCAAAAGGATTTCTATTTAAATATTTTAGAAAATAAAAATTTATAAAAGACCAATCGAAAGGCGCATTAAGTCCTACAAATATAGGTCTAGAGTCCTCTGGTAAATACTTGAGTATCCAACTTTCAAATTGAGACATTGCTTCTATGGGGGGAATACCTTTCTTTCGTGCTTGGTCTAAAGTTATTCCTGACACTTTTAAAGCTTCTTCAATTGCTTGATCACTGATTGGTTGGAGCATTATTGTAAATTCTATATCAGGGTTATATACGAAACATGCTCCTATAGTCAGCATACTGTGTTCACCTACTATAGGACCTGCTGTTTCAATGTCTACAGAAATATAAACCTCTTTTTTATACATTCTTATGCTCCTTCCAATTAGAATTATGTTATCCAGCCATTATAGGTGAAGGCTTTAGCTTACTAAGAGCCTGATGGAAGTGTGAGATTTTTAATTCTGAATCAGGAAAAGCTAAAGAAACTGCCGTTGGATATAACCGTGTACGAATATCTGAATAAGTCCAACCTGGTTCTGCTCCGTGAGGAGCAGTTGCACTTACTAATTCGGCAATTTCATCTTCCGAAAAATCGATGTCAGACAAATCTTTAGTAAAAAGCTCATGTCGTTCTTCATTAGATGGGCGAACAAACTCTTCTACAATGGAAGCTCTACGCAAAACAGCTGCATCTAAAGCAGCTAATCGATTAGTACATAAAATTGCAAAGATACGGCCACCATGTTTTCTTAAATCATCTATTGCTTGAATTAAAGTATTCACACCAACTTTATCTTCATGATGACTATTTTCTTGACTTCGAGATGCTCCAAGCGAATCACCTTCATCAATAATAAGAAAAGCTCGACCATTTCCATGTCCAATAGACCGAGTGATTTCATCGAATGCTTGTGCAATGAGAGTACCCATTTCACCAACTTTACCAGTTCCTCTGACTTTATTACTAAGCTTAAATAGCAAAGCATCTTCTATTTTCGCATCACGAGCTAATCTATTAACAATTGCTTCAGCATTTGCAGTTTTTCCAGTACCTACATCACCATGAAAAATAGCTAAAGGATATTGATCGACAAGAAGATCAATAACCGCTAGTTTTTTCCCATGTTTTTGTTTACTCCATTGTTCTAACTCATCAGCCTGAAGCAAAAGTTGTACTTGTTTCTTAATACGGGAATATCTAGATTCAAAACCGAGTAATTTGTCAGCTAAATCATCAAATTGTTTAATTGGTAAATCTGTCTTAACTTCAAAAACTGTTGATTTACTCATGAGTAGTCGCTCCTATTAGCTCCATAACCATTACTGCTATAACCTCGCTCCCCTGATGCAGAAAGGCTACTGTGAGTGGTACTTTCTGTTGTTGAGACCCAAGTTATTTCCAATGGTAATTTGGAAGCTTTTTCTGATTCATTACGATATTTATCGGTATGTGACAATATAATTCTAATTCGTCCATCTGGTGTGTGGGGCCACATTACTCCGCCAGGTCTTTCAGTACCAGATGCACCTTCAGTTTGAAATATGTACTTAATAGCTCTAACTTCTGAACCATAGGAAGATATCAAAGTTACATCAACTTTAGATAAATATTCATTTTTTGCTAATAGTTCAATATCATGGGCATATTCTTTCGCTTTATCTTCAGTCATCGCTCTTGTGCTACTAGCGATCATAATTAAATCTGCTTTAATACTACGTACAACTTTTTCAACATCAGCTACAGTGTAAGTACTCGAATAAGTACTTGAGTATGATGAACTCATGCTTTAATCCTTAATTTTAAATTTATTACCGAATATTTCTTTCCAAATGTCGTTATCATCTTCTACTGATGCATAATTTGCAGTTTCCCAAGCTTGTAAGGCTATTTTGACGATTTGTTCTTTCTCTTCTATAGTTATTCGAGACGCTACATTATTTTCATGGTTAGCAGGATCAATAATTACAACAGGATCTGAAAAATATTTCTGCACCTTAGCCGAGTTCTCAGGGAAATCAATACGCTCATTTAATTCACTTTGAGCTATAAATCCTAAAAATTCTCTAAAACGTTGTTCAATATTTTGTGTTGGTCCATCACGATCTTGTAAATAAGCTAGTATCAACTCTAGATGAAAAGATTTAAGGCCCGGAGGGCACGCAAAATTTTTCCATCGTTTTGCCATACGCACTAAAGTGCGGTAATGCTTATCTGAATTTTTTCTATCACGAATAAATTGAATATGACAAGGAGCACAAGTTAGGTTTTTTTCTTTAGTTTTTAGATCATATTGCCAACCATGGTTTGGTTCTTGGGCATCTTGAATTACAGGAACTACATCTACACTCAGCCCACTTTTGACAAAAGTTACTGTAGCTGCTCTCCGTTGAATCTCAAAATCTTCAACAGCTTTAGTTGGATAAATTTTTGTGAGTAACGTGTAAATTAAGTCATTAAGATTGTCTAATGTCGAATCATCTACATTTTTATTACTGATATAAAATACAATATCTACATCGATAGGATCATCTACAGTTTTCTTCAAAATTGTATACTTTGCAAAAGAACCGGCTTTAACTACTTTTGCTATTTTTAAGTCAGAGTTTGAAGTGATATGTTTGCGTAACTCTGTTATTAAATTATCCACTTGTGCATGATATTCTGTACGTTTTTCTGAAGGTAAACGAAGTACATTACCATCATAATATTGAAGATCTGAATTTGTAAGTGACATTCTGATGTGTTTCCCCAAGTTAGTTATTAAGTGTTAAGCCATGAGTAATATAATCTGCTGTTACTGCAGCAGCTGCTTTTGCGGCTAAGTCATGAAAGCGATTGTCTTTTGTGGAATCACCAAAGTCACTAATTCCTCTAATCATTAACACGGGTTTTTTATGTAAAGCACAAGCCGCAAATACTCCTGCACCCTCCATTTCAGCAACTTCAATTTTTCCATTAAGTTCTTTTAAGGCTTTAAATTTTTCAGGATCTCGAAGAAGCTTCTCACCACTTCCAATAGTGACTGTTTTAGGCATAACACTTTTAGTTACTGGGCCAATTTCAATACTATCTGGAAGTATGATTTCTAAGGCTTCATAGCTCTTTATTAAGCGACTTTCTAAAGAACTTTTGTTAGATAAATATGTGCTAACATCCTGTCTAACTTTAAGATCTAACACTGTGCTTTTAGGCCGGTGTTCTGTAGCGCCACCTTCAATGAGAGCTGCTCCTTCGTATGCAACGACTTGTTCAGATAAAACAACTTCGCCTAAAGCACATTTTTCGCGCATTCCCGCAGCAATACCTAACATGATTACATTTTTAGGTTGTAATTCAATTAGTAATGTGGTGGTGATTGAAGAAGCATCTACATTTCCAGCGCTAGAAAAACATGCTATTGCGCAATTAGCCCGTATACCATCATTGCGAATTATTTCTGTTTTCCATACATGGAGACCCGTACTTGTAACTATAGGCTGTACACCTTCATTAATATTTAATGCTTGCCTTGCAGCTGATAATTCAATTGGTAAAGCTGTCAAGACTAATACATCTGGCGGAAGAGCTGCGTGTCTAGCTTGTTCCTCTTTATAAAAGATCGTAATAATTCTCTTTGCAATTTGAGAAAATTCTAATACAGGTTCTTCTAAAGAGAGTGCTGAAATACTTTTTACCACAGTAGAACCGGTATTTTGCAAATAAGTTTGAGGAGTGTCTCTAAATTTTTTTAGCAATCCTAATGCACCATTTCCATCTTCTTTATTTGATCCGATTTGTAGATCTAAAGGCAAAATAGGCAACCCTTTTTTTACCATTTTGTGAGCTCTATCTAATACTCCTTTACCACCACCTAGTGCAATCATTGCTGTAGCATGCTCAATTTGTTCTTCACCTACATTGCTACCTGTTAAGATTTCGTCATCAATACAAATATGTTCAGCAACCCCACGAGCAATCATGCTATTTAAAAGCCGTCGCTGTTCGGAATTGGTTTTGCATTGCAACCGATCATTTGATGCAACAATCTTAAGAAAGATTTTGTTTTCTATCCCTTGAGTTAGTTCGTTTATTTTTCTAGCAATAGTCCAATCAAAAACTAAAGATTTTTGAGTTTGATTTACAGGCTCTGCTGAAAAATAACCGATAAAGCTGCCTCCAGCATTAATAACTTCTGTTACAAGAGCTTCAACAAATGAATGAGCCTTATCGATCTGGTCATCATTTGTAGTAAGAGAAATGCTACCTGCAAGGAGAATACAACTATTTGAAAGAGAAACTGGATTACTCATTCTCCCCTTACCCCCTAAAAAATATAATAATTTTTAATAGATGAAGGTTACATTAACTATTGCAAGTGTTCTTTGAAAATTTATTTAGCTTTGTAATTTTAGTATGCAAGTAGTTTAATTGTTCACTCCTCCAGGTATCACTGCAAATATGGCTGTACAGTGGTAAGAACCCTACAAACGCGATTGAATGAGATAAAGTAATATACTGTAGTACCAGCTGTTAAAAGGAAAAACCACCAAAACACCTAGATTACTAATTGTTACTGAAGGAATATCCATAATTTTGGAAAAAGTTGTCTAGATAGAAGAAGAACTCCTAATAAAGTCGCAATTATTGCACGAGCATGCTGAGAAAGGCGGCACTCAAATCTACAGTTGCTATGTGAGTTGTGAGTTATGACCCGGCAAATATGATAACTCCAATAAAATCATTAATCTAAACATTTGCTGAATCTTCATTAAATTACTAACCACTGAATTAGATGGATGAAATGGTAAATATATAGTTGTGAAGGGCTTTGTTGCACAAACCTATCTGTAAAGGCTTTTTCAGCGATATAATTTTCAAATGAAGAAGCCTACACACAAAATCTACTGCACAACCAATTGGCCCGCATATAACCGAGCACTCATGAGTCGCGGAAATATTGTCATTTGGTTTGATCCTGCTACGCAATGGTATGCTCCATCAAAAGGCAAACAAGGGCGAAATCAAACCTACTCCGACGCAGCTATCCAATGCTGCTTAATGATTAAATCCTTATTCCGTCTATCTTTACGTATGGTCACTGGCTTTGTGCAAAGTCTGATTGAACTTTGCGGATTAAATTGGACCGCACCAGATTACAGTACGCTTTGTAGAAGACAAAAGCATATTGATATTGCAATCAGCTACCAAAAAAGTAGCGATGGGCTG
The DNA here is from genome assembly GCF_013419215.1 of Acinetobacter sp. YH12096. NCBI lineage: Bacteria > Pseudomonadati > Pseudomonadota > Gammaproteobacteria > Moraxellales > Moraxellaceae > Acinetobacter > Acinetobacter sp. YH12096. The sequence continues at coordinate 6,672 of NZ_VPAM01000042.1, forward strand.
CATCTACTCGTAGACTCTACAGGCATGAAGTTTCTAGGTGAGGGCGAATGGAAACGCAAGAAACATGGAGCTGAATATCGTCGCCAATGGCGTAAACTACATATTGGTATAGATGCCAAAACCCTACAAATACGCGCTATTCAGCTCACAACCAATAATGTCAGTGATTCACAGGTGCTTGGTGATTTACTTAATCAGATTCCACAAGATGAGCAGATTGACTCTGTTTATACCGATGGAGCTTATGACACCAAGCAATGCCGTCAGGTCATTGCAGATCGGCAAGCACATGCGGTGATTCCACCTAGAAAAAATGCGAAACCATGGAAAGATACAAAGATCAGCTCGCTAGAGCGAAATGAATTACTTCGAACAGTTAAACGTTTAGGCAGGACATTATGGAAAAAATGGTCAGGCTATCATCGCCGCAGTTTGGTGGAAACCAAGATGCATTGCATCAAATTATTAGGCGATAAATTAATGGCAAGAAGCTTTCCTAGTCAGGTGAATGAAATTCATGCACGTGTAGCAGTCCTCAACAGATTTACGGAATTAGGTCGACCACTTACCCAAGTTACGCCTTAAATTTGGCTCAATTAGGGGCGCTTTGCATTTCAAATCTTTGTGCAACAAAGCCGATGGAAAGTATCTACACGGATGAATACAGATATGGTGCTCGATGCACTTGAGCAAGCATTGCACGATCGAGGCATGCCAAAGAATGTGATTCATCATTCCGATAGAGGTGTTCAATATCTTTCTATTCGCTATACCAATCGTTTAGAAGCTGCAAATTTACGAGCATCAGTCGGTACGACTGGTGATTCATACGATAATGCTTTGGCTGAAACAGTGAATGGCTTATACAAAACAGAGGTGATTGAGTATTTAAAAGCAGATTGGAAAGGTTTAGCGGATGTACAACTTGCGACACTCAACTGGGTAGATTGGTTCAATAAAGAGCGTGTACACAGTGCATTGGGTTACAAGTCGCCTTTTGAGTTTGAAGCAATGTACTATGATAAGATTAACCCGTTAGGTCAGGTGGCCTAACTTAAATAAAAAAGTCTCCGACAAACCCGGTACGGTTCAGTCTCAATTTTCACACTTCATGCAACAGAGTCGTTTTTATCCTAAGGTCCTTACCACTTGTATTCTTTACGAACATATATCAAAAAAAGTGTAGCAAGTTGCTACACTTTTCGCTAGATCAACTCTTTACCAAAAATATCATTCAGTCTTTCACGAATACTATGGACGAATTCCGGATTACTTTTAAGTTTATGCTTCATATTTCGTTTAAAGTCATTCAACCCCATACCAATTTCAGCAAAATCCATTTGGAATAAAGTGTCATTAATGACAATATTTGCTTGAGAGTCAGTGAGGCATCCTACTTTTTTAAACCACTTCTTGAACTGCTGATAATTTTCATCATTATTAAAAATATACCAAGAACGTACATTCATATCGAATTTAGCCCCTAATTCTTTTACGGATGCATTGTCTTCAAATGGAACATCAAGATAGATTTTTTCAATCACTGCAAATTCATCCAGTGCCTTATCAGCAATCCGATGATGCAGTTTAAAATTCACACCTACAATTGGACGGCCTTTCTTAACGGTTTCATACTCTAATTGTAGATCTGTATTTTCGTTAATTTCTGCCACTATTTTGTCTAATACATAGCGTCTAAAATCTACCCAGCGATCATATTTGGTTTCATTAATATCAATCAGTGCTTTCAAGTTTTCTAAAAGTAATGGCACTTCATAACTCTTTTGATTGGCGTACTTAAATTCATTTTTAATGAAATAAGTATAGAGACTCATACTGGCAACAGAATCTAGGGCAAAAAGATGTTTTAGCTGATAGGTAGTAAAATTACCCCCAGCCAGTTGAGTGAAATACGGCAACACCTCACTGGTAAAACGAATCTGAATCGCATTTTTAGAATCATCTTCCCATCTTAACTCACGGATAATGGGAACGACAGAATGTACTTTTTTAGTCTTTCTTTTACCATTATCAGCAGGCTCCTCAATAATAAAATGAGCTACCCGGGATGAAAGCTCTTTGTAGATCCGATCTATTGCAACATTAATTGAATTACGTTTATTTAATCCTAGTAAATCTGCCAAATCATCCTTATACAAATAAATATAAGTTTGTTCGGTAATTTCACCATCTACCCTATTTTTCTCACTATAATTCGCAACCGCCATTGCATATAGAAGTGCCTTATATTCATTGGCTGATAATTCGATTGGGCGAATTAAACGGTTACTGGTACTGACAACGCCATTATGGCGAATGTTGCCTATACAGTAAGGAATATAATTCGATTCTTCTTGCAATGGTTCAGATTCTGTCATAACCGTGATATTTATAATTTAACTTAGTTTTTATATACAAAAGTGGAAAAACTTTCAAGACTTTCACCACAAGATTCTAAAAGTGGAAAGTTTGTCATCAAAAAGAAGCATTTTAGCCGGTTTTCTGCATTTAAAGTGGAATTAATTATAATCTTTCCACCCTATGATGACAGACCTTCCACCTTTAGTCTCGAAATTACAGTTCAGAAGGCCTATTTTTACTTTTTTCATTCAGATCTAGTTAGGTTAAGTCAGATAAAAACCCTGATGTGACAAGGCTTCCACCTTTTTGTTAGATTTAAAAGGTATAACTGCACATATAATCATCAGGAAATATCCAATAAAAAAAGATTATCCACAGGTTAAGAAGATACAGTGACAATCTTTCCACCTTTAAAGCTTAGTTATGAGACTTTATTAACAGCTTAAATATTTGTTTTTGCAATTATTTTTAAATAAAAATAGCAGATATAAAAATAGCAGTGACAAACTTTCCACCCTAGTGACAGACCTTCCACTTTAGAGTGACAAACCTTCCACTTTAGAGTGACAGACCTTCCACTTTAGAGTGACAAACCTTCCACTTTAGAGTGACAAACCTTCCACTTTAGAGTGACAAACCTTCCACTTTTAAATCTATAAGCATTTGTTTTATATAATAAAAATATGATCCTAATTATTAATTAGCTAAATAACTAATTATTCTAATTTTTAATTAAGCTAGCTTAGTTAAAAATTTATTTTTTAAACTGTTTTACAGCTGAATAAATAGGATTTATAAATTTAAAAACTATAGTAAGATGAATGAAAGTTATTTATATTACTAAACATTCAAATAAGGAAGCATCTGACACGCATGTCTGCAAAAATTATTACTGTTGCTAACCATAAAGGCGGATGTGGCAAAACAACGACTGTTGTACACCTAGCCTCAGAACTTGCCAATCTGGGCAACAAAGTTTTAGTCATTGATTTAGATCCTCAAGCAAACGCAAGTTTACACATTGGGATCCAACATCCAAGCGAAATTGCTGTCACTACAGCAGAATTACTAGTGGGCGATATTTCGTTGTTGGCAGATGCATTACAAGAAGAAACGAACTTTGAAAAAGTATCATTAATTTATGGTTCCTTGAATTTAGGAAAAACTGAAGATCAACTAAAAGAAGAAGCTCCCCGTCCTTCAGAAGAGTTAAATATCAAGTTAAAACTATTAAAAGATCTATATGATTTTATATTGATTGACTGCCCACCTAGCCTTAAATTATTAACCAGCAATGCCCTGGCATCCTCAACACATGTCATTATCCCTATCGAATCAGGATCACAATATGGATTATATGGGGTAACAGATCTTTTAAATCATCTTGAAAAGATCAAACGTATTAATCCAGATTTAGAGCTTTTAGGCGCTTTACTAATTAAGCATGATGAACGTCAGAATGTCTGTAAGCTGATTCGGGATGAAGCCTTGAAACAAGTGGGTAAAATTTTAGAAACCACAATTCCTCAAAGTACTAAAGTCAATCAAGCAGCCATTCTGCAACAACCACTTTTGAAAGTAGAAAAAAATTCAAAAGTACGTAAGGCTTTTGAAAGCCTTGCCAATGAAATTGTATTGAAAATTTAAACCTGAGAGCATTATGGCAAGCACCAAAGAGCTTTTAGCTCAGAAACTGAAACAGAATACAGAAAAACATCAGCAAGCACAGAAAGACAATATTAAAGAGCTGAAAGAGTTTAGACGTAATGTCCCTATTGAGGATATCAGCCGAAGTCTAAACCAGCCGCGTAAAATATTTGAAGAATCACAGTTAAAAGAACTGGCGGATTCTATTAATGAAATCGGCCTTTTGCAGCCCATTACAGTGCGTAAACTGGATAATCTGAAATATGAACTGATTGCAGGCGAGCGACGCTTACGGGCACATCAGTTACTCGGAAAGTCTGTGATTGAAGCCATTATCATTGATGCAAATAATGTAGAAGCATCTTTGTTAACCCTGGCCGAGAATTTAAAGCGTCAGGATCTGACAGATTATGAGATTTTTATTGGCCTGAACTCACTTGATGAGAAATTAAAGAAAAACAAGCAACGTTTAGCCAATTCACTGGGTTTAAATCGCGAAGATATGTACAAGTATTTAGCATACGAAAAACTGCCGCAAGCAATTTTAAATGACCTTGATGTGGAACCAGGCTTGCTAGGCCGTACTGCTGCAACTGCATTCAAAAAATTTCTATCGGATCATCTTGAACAACTCTCTGAAGCCGAAGTGGCCTTACTCGGAGCTTGGGAAAAATTAAAAGACAAAAAACTCGAGCAAAGCAAAGTTACTACTTATGCTGAAAAACTATTGAGTCAGAATCCAGAAAAACTGACCACAACATCCGTGGTCAGAAAAATTGAATATGCCGGTAAGATTGCGGGGAATATCAAACTGAATCAAAAACAGCTTAAGGTTTCTCTGAATATCTCGGAAATTGACGAAGCCAGTCTCTTACAATTAGAAGATTTCTTAAAACAGCTGATTCAAAAAAGCGAAAAAGTGTAGCAAGTTGCTACACTTTCTTAGCACCCTGAAACTAATTACATCCTCATGCATTATTGAATTTTATTTTCTTAAGTATGCTTCTTTACATTTGGTCTTTGAGAGTACTGTTACTTCGGACTGAGATTAAATTCTGCCTTTCTTCTTGTGGAGTAGTTTTATATTTATCCGGAAATATTATATATGTCCATATAAGCACTCCCAGTTTTCAGGTTTTGTATCAAAATAATCAATTCTTATCAGATTTTTCGATAGGGAAGTATATATGCTGGTGGAACATAAATAATTTGGTGGTGTTTCAAAAGGTATGCTGCCGTTAAAAAAATACGTTATTAAGGTAAAAGAAAGTAAGCATCCAGCTAACACAGCCTTACCAAGCGATCCTATAAGCCTTAATTTAGTTCCCACCTAAAAACAAGTGGGGACTTAATCTATGAACATGGATATATATTCAGCAACACCTCCTGTTGCTAAAAAACGCAGAACATACAGCAAAGAATTCAAATTCAGTATTGTCAATGCCTGCAAAAATCCTAATACCTCGATCGCTTCGGTCGCACTGCAACATAGTATTAATGCCAACCTTGTCAGTCGTTGGATCAGGATCTTCAGGCATCATGAGGGTGCCGTGCAGGATCCTACTCATGTGAATCCAGCATTTATTGCTTTGCCTTACACTGCTGCAATCAGCCAACCTATTGATGAGAGGATCACGTTGTGTATCACCGTGCCTCATACGAATAATGATATTCAGCTAAAATGGCAAGTATCGAAAATATCTGCTTTAGCAGAATTACTCAAGGTACTTGCAACATGATCCGCATTGATGAAATCTGGCTTTCTACCCAACCTCTGGATATGCGTGCAGGTATGGATACGGTCATGGCGCAGATTATGAAAGCCTTTGGCTCAATCAAACCGCATTGCGCCTACCTGTTCTCTAATAAACGTGGCCATCGTATGAAAGTGTTGGTACATGATGGACTGGGCATCTGGCTGTGTGCCCGGCGGCTGGAACAGGGCAAATTTCACTGGGCTCAAGTTCACCAAGGTGAAACCGTGGCCCTCAGCCCGGAACAGTTACAGGCACTGATCCAAGGTTTGCCCTGGCAGCGCATTGGACGGCAGCAGGTGGTGACGATGCTTTAAAACAGGCTGTTCCATTCTGCTATTCTCCAAACGTTCTATTTCATTCTTCTCATGACCTCAGGCATACTGCGGTCATGAATACGCTGCCTGACTTAAGCCAACTGACCCATGAACAACTGCTGGAATTCACCAGGCAGTTGGCGATGCAGCATCAGTCTCTGGCACAATCAAATCAAGAATTAGAAAAATCAAACCAGCAATTAGATGCCAGAGTTCAACATCTTGAAGTCATCAATCAGCAATTAGATTCTAAAGTTCAACATCTTTCTATTCTCAATCAAAAATACGAGCATGAACTCGCACTATTTAAACAGCACAAATTCGGCAGTAAAAACGAACATCTCACTGCAAAACAAATCCACCTGTGGGATGAAGCGGTCGAAGAAGATATTGCAGCCGTTGATCTGGAACTGGAACGGCTGAATGCAGATAAAACCGATGCAGCGACACACAAAGCCAAAGCAAATAAACCTAAACGTCGACCACTGCCAGATCATCTACACACCATCCGTATTGAGCATGAACCTGCATCAACCCAATGTGCTTGTGGCTGCCAACTCCGTCGTATCGGCGAAGATGTCAGTGAAAAACTGCATTTCAGACCGGCACAGTTCTATAAGGAACAGCATGTACGTGGCAAATGGGTCTGTGATCAGTGCGACACCCTGACTCAGCAAGCGATGCCCGCCTATGTGATTGATAAAGGTATTGCCAGTCCTGAACTGCTCAGCCATGTGCTGGTATCGAAGTATGCCGATCATTTGCCGCTGTACCGTCAGCGCCTGATCTATCAGCGGGCGGGCATTGATCTGTCCAGATCCACGTTATCTGACTGGATTGGTCGCTGCGGTGTGGAACTGGAACCTCTGGCCAATGCCTTAAAACAGGTGGTGCTGCAACAGCGGGTGATCCATGCCGATGAAACGCCGGTCACCATCATGCGGATGGGTGAGAATGAGAAAAAACCGAAGAAAGGTTATGTCTGGGCCTATGCCACTACACAGTACAATCCAGTTCAAGCCGTGATCTATGACTTTCAGGATAGTCGTTCAGGTCAGCATGCTGAAGCGTTCCTGAAAGACTGGCAGGGCCATCTGGTCTGTGATGATTACAGCGGTTATAAAGCACGCTTTAAATCAGGTCAGGTCATTGAGGTGGGCTGCATGGCGCATGCGCGTCGTAAATTCCATGAACTGCATGTGACCAAAAAAAGTCAGGTCGCTGAACAGGCATTAGTGCTGATTCAGAAACTGTATGCCATAGAAGCAGAACTCAGGAAAAAGACCGATGGTACAGCAGAACAGCGCCGCGAATACCGACAACAGCATAGTCAACCGGTGATGCAACAACTGTATGAATGGCTCAACCAACATCAACTGACTGTGCCATCGAGTTCTCCAACCGCCAAGGCGATCAATTACACTCTGAAGCGTTGGCCAGCTTTAAGCCGCTATCTGGATGATGGCAATCTACCGATTTGCAATAACTGGGTGGAAGTGCGACACGAAGTCGCTTAATGAAGTTGTTCCCCCTGCGGGAACCACCCGTGTCACCGGGTGAATCTAGAAGGCTGAATAAAGAGCGCCTTCGACAATGTAACGAGGCACCGCAAGGTGCGGGGTATCAATCGTGAGAGACGTACCCTTCTGGCAGCCATAGCCGGACAAGGGCTAGATAATCGGTATGGTGAACACATGTGAATCTGCGTAACGATCGTTAAGTTGAACGAGCGGAAATGGCTGATACGCTCGAACCAAAACGGTAATGGAGGTGGGAATTGCGTCTTTCGACTACGCATTCGTGACCCATACGCCTCCCGGTCGATAGCAGGCACCTAAGCCGATGTACTTCAGTAAGCGGAACGTGGAAATCCCGTATTACTCCCATTGGGAAAGCAGTTTGCAAAAACTGCCCATGGTGATGCGGGCGAAGGAACGAGGAAAAAGCGAATGCCAGTCTGTAATGGGTTGGATAGAGGTTGAAACATTACCCCACGCGAAAGCGGGCTGACGTCCTTATGGTCTCTCATCACAAGAGAGTGTGTAGAACCCTTTTAATGGAGGGAGAGCAAATGAATGCAGCAGTATCAGCGTGTGCACCTTCCAGCACATCGTGGGACCCATCGATTGGATTGCTGTACAGCGTCATGTCAGAGGGCTGCAAGCGCGTATTGTGAAGGCGGTACAAGACGGCAGGCATAACAAGGCGAAAGCTTTGCAATGGCTGCTGACTCACTCGTTTAGTGGCAAAGCATTGGCCGTCAAACGAGTGTCTGAAAACAAAGGCAAAAACACGGCTGGGGTCGACAAGGTGACTTGGAATACACCCAAGGCCAAGACCGGTGCGATGATGTCGTTGAAGAGGCGAGGTTACACGCCCCTTCCGCTTCGGAGAGTCCTTATTCCGAAGAAAAATGGCAAGATGAGACCTCTCGGGATACCCACGATGAAATGCCGGGCCATGCAGGCGCTCCATCTGCTGGCTTTGGAACCCATCGCGGAGACCATCGCTGATCGGAACTCTTATGGATTCAGACCACAACGCTCAACCGCGGATGCTGCAGCACAGTGCTTTGGTGTGCTGTCAAGAAAAGTAAGTGCGGAGTGGGTGCTAGAGGGTGACATTCAAGGCTGTTTCGACAATATCAGCCATGACTGGATGATCGCCAACCTCCCAATGGACAAGGTGATTCTACGGAAATGGCTCAAAGCCGGTTACGTCTACCAAAGCAAGCTGTTTCCCAGTCTTTCCGGAACACCGCAAGGAGGTATTATCTCCCCGGTGTTGGCCAACATGACCTTGGACGGACTGGAAACGATGCTGGCGAAGAGGTTCCCTAACGCCAAATGGACAGGCAAAAAGCTGCAACTGGTACGGTATGCGGATGATTTCATCATCACGGGGTATTCTAAAGAGTGGCTCGAAAATGAAGTTCGCCCTGCCGTGGTTGAATTTCTGGCGCAGCGCGGTCTCGTGCTCTCTCAGGAAAAGACCAAAATCACGCACATAGGGAACGGGTTCGATTTTCTTGGGTGGAACGTACGCAAGTACAATGGCAAGCTACTGATCAAGCCGTCAAAGGCAAACATCAGTGCTCATCTCGATAAGCTGCGAGCATTAATCAATGCAAACAAAGCGACACGACAGGCCACTTTGATCGGTTTGCTCAACCCTATTCTAAGGGGTTGGGCCAACTATCATAGTTATGTCGTTGCCAAGAAGGTTTTCAACCAGGTAGACAGCGCAGTGTGGGAAATGCTCTGGCGATGGGCGGTACGTCGCCACCCTCGCAAAACACTCCGATGGGTCAAAGATCGGTATTTCAAAGTACAAGGAGCGCGTCGATGGGTGTTCTCATGTGATGAACAGTCCGCCGATGGTCGGAAGCGACAATACACATTAGTGTCTGCCTCGGACACGCCAATTGTGCGACATATCAAGATCAAGGCTGCTGCTAACCCTCATGACCCCGCATGGGATGAGTACTTCGAATCCCGATGGGGTAAAAGAATGCTGGTCTCCGCAAAGGGGCGAGCCAAGCTGTATCGGGTGTGGCTAAAACAAGGTGGTCGCTGCTGCGCCTGTCTTAAACCAGTCACCAAAGATACACCATGGCACAGCCGTCATATTGTGAAGCTAAGTCATGGTGGAACGGATGCAGTTGCTAATCTTGAGATTTACCATCTGTATTGTCCGAGGAGTGTTCAGTTTGCCAATGTCAACGATGTATAACCGGGTGCCGAATGGCGCCTTAGCAGAGGCTTGAGCCGTGTGCTGGGAAACTCGCATGCACGGTTCTTAGGGGGTTGGACGTAGGTAACTGCGTCTGACTACCCGACAATCAAATGCGACCTTGGGCGTTGGGACGTAAGAACTGGCTGTTTGCAGGTTCGCTGCGCAGCGGCCAGCGAGCGGCGAATATCATGACTTTAATCCAGTCAGCAAAGCTGAATGGCTTGGATCCGTATGCTTATTTAAGTGATGTGCTGAAAAGGCTACCGACACACAAAGTGACCCAAATTGAAGAATTGCTGCCGCACTGCTGGAAACCTAAATCGAATTAAAAATTGGTATGGGATTCAGCGGACGCTTACGACTCAAATATCTCTTGCCGTAGATAAAATTATAGATTGAATCTTTGAGCGCATATTGAGCAACAACTTGTGGTGTATCACCTGTATCCAAAAAAATGTAGCAGCTCTTAATTTCTTCTTGCATGGACAGATTTTTAGAAGTCATCACTCATAGCCTCTGATTTATTATTAGCGCGTACCCGAATTTTTTTGGTAGCAAGTGTTTTCCAACTTCGTCATTTTGTGGGTTCGCAATATTAAGCAAACTATTTTCCAAGCCAAATACAACGAGAATGGAAATAAGATTTTTTAGGTTAGAGCTGGGTTTGCCGCTTTCAAGTCGTGAGATTGTCTTTTCATCCACATGCACACGGTTAGCCAATTCGCTAATCGTCATATTCCGGTTCATGCGTGCTGTTTTGATTTAGTATAAAAATAAAGTTAGTAAATAAATCATATAATTCAGATACTTTTTTAGTAAATATAAAATCTATTTGATTCTATTTTGTTAAATTTGAGACTTTTATATTCTATTATTTTAACGCTAAAAATAATTTACCTGTGCAGAAAAAAAATGATGACACCATTGCTCATTGATGCATTAACAATATCTGAAGGTAGGTTTGAAAAACCATGCCCAGCTTTAGTTTTGAAAATGATGTTACTCAATGGGGAAATAAGCAGTGAGTTTTCAGAAAAAATTAAAAATCAAGCATTACTACTGCTCGCGATATCGTAAGTTACTGCTTGCTGTCGATAGGGATTTATGTAAGGTAATAAAAAGTCTAAAGGACAGTGTGAAAAGAAGACACTGGGGAAAATGGATAAAGCACAGGACAATATGGTGGTTGTAGACCAACTTCGGCTAAAGCGTTTAGATCCAGAAGAAATGATTTTATTTGGCGGATTCAAGCGGCAAGTGCAACAGTATAAAAACCAGCCATCACTTCACTCGGTGTATACTAACCTAGGGTTTTTCTAGGACGATGGTTGGGTGCAAATTCTATCTACTCTATTTGTTCCTTTGACACGTCATCAAACGATGATGATTTTGGCAGATATTGACGGATTAAACCATTCGTATTTTCATTTCTAGCTCGCTGAATAGACTTGTAAGGATCAGCAAAATACGTCTCTATGCCAGCATCAGTAATTCTTTTGTGTTCGGAAAATTCTTTGCCATTATCAAATGTCACACTATAAGCATGGCTCATTTGTAAACGATCTAATGCACAAGTAATCGTTTGAGAGGATGCTCTCGTTGGCCCTAAATGAACAATATGTACATACAGGCTCTTTCGATCAACGAGAGTCAATAAAGCACCTTTATGATGTTTACCAATCACCGTGTCACCTTCGAAATCTCCTAAACGTTGTCGTTGATCAAGGTACATCCAGCCAACCGCGTTGTGTTAAAGCACCTGAAATTTGTTCTGGTGACCAGTCCAAACCAATCAAATAATCAATATAAGCGAAGGCAAATGCTGTCATTGATGATGAAGGACGGTACCGTCTTTGACTTGCAAATTTAGCTGCCTGTTGAGCTCTATATCCACGTTGCCCAGTATTTCTTTTTAATTCACGGTAGATGGTTGATCGTGAAAGTCCTAACTCCCGAGCAAGGGTAGCGACTGAACTTTTACTTTTCAAATTTGCCAAGGACAAAATTCTTGAGGAATATCACGCCATGTGGCGCATGTACGCAGTTTCCATAAGATCGCTTCCATGATATTTCTACTATTCTTTGAACGGTAGCAATCATGTAATCGCATAGTATCTTGAATTTGCTGACAGATATCATCGGTAAGAAGAGTACGTGCCATTGAAAATATAGAAATAAAAATAAGTCAAAGGAAGATTTTAAGTATTTAAAACCAATTCTTCAAATGAGGACACGCCCTAATAATATTTATTAAGTCGATAATCGAGCTTTGCTCGACTAATACCCAACAAACGGGCCGCTTCAGACACATTGTGTTTGGCTTTTTGCATCGCGGTGATAATCAGTTGTTGTTCATGTTGTTCTAAAACCCCAACCTTGGCAAGGTCACCGAGATTTATTCCATTAAATGACCTTAATTATAAGTATATGATTTGATTACTGGTATATAGTTTTTGGTGGAGTAAAATTTTGATCAATTTAGATCATTTAATGTGGTTTTGGTCACTTCATTTTAGACATTTTAGTTTATAAAAGTCACCTATGTTTTGATGCTGATTTTCGTGAGAAATAATAACAATATATAGTTTAATATAATGATTATTAATAATTTATAAATCGACTACAACATGTAGTAGCGAAGATGCTCAAAATGCACTTACTACGTAACATCAGTTAAATAAAAGTCTCCCACAAACCCAATACGGTTCACTTGGGCCTATGCAGTCTGAAATAGGTTTATAAACTTAATCTGATCTTAAGAACTTAATGTTAGCTTTGTAGAGAAAATCTCTTGAAGGATGAAACGAGTGGATCAGCGAGTAGATGTACTAAATTTTAAAAAACTATTATATCTAATGAGCGTCTTGATCTTGATTAGCCTTGGGCTATGGTGGGGAAGTAAGCTGCTCTCGAATAAAAATATAGAGGCTAAAGTAGAGAGACAGGTTTCAGAGGCTGAGAGGAGTCCTGAAGTCTCAGAGCAACAAATCTTAATTTCTTCAAAACAAATTGAGCAAGTTGGGATCAAATTACACACATTAGGTGCTTCTTCTACTAACATACAAAAACAAATTATTTTACAAGGGCAAGTACAGTGGTCACCAGAAAGCAAAGTTGTACTGACTAGTCCTGTTTCAGGAATGGTGCAGCAAGTTTTGGTACAACCCTTGGCAGAAGTTACCCGGAATCATCATGTACTTGCTGTACATAGTCCAGATTTAATTCAGATTCAAAATGAAATATTGCAGCTTCGTGCTCAACAACAATTAGCCCAGCAAAATTTAACACGTGAACGTAGCTTATATGCTGAAGGCATTATTGCCGAGAAGCGTGTGCAAGAGGCACAGAATCAAGTACAGCGTCTTAATATTAACTTAGGTGCAAAACAGCGAATGCTGCAATTTATGGGAGGAGGGCAGGTAAATAGTCTAAATTCCATTGTCTATGTTAAAAGCCCAACAAGTGGTTATATAGAAAACTTACAGGTTTCTACAGGTCAGTATGTTGAGGCTGGTACAGTATTAGGTCAACTTGTAAACGCTGATTCACCGTTACAATTGTTATTACAAGCTAATTTAGCTGACAGTAAATATGTGCATATTGGGGATGTTGTTCAGGTTGAAGGTTGTGATATTACAGGGCATATACAAAATATCGCTCCAGCACTTGTAGGGAATACACAAACTCAAAATATCATCGTACAAATGGATACCAAACATAATTGTTTGCGGGTGCAACAATTTGTCAAAGTTCATGTTCAAAGTAAGCAGCCAACAGTAATTGCAGCATGGCCAGTACCAAGTACTGCCATAACCTCACAAGATGGTAAACACATTATTTTTGTTAAAAATCAGAAGGGGTTTGAAGCTGTAACGGTTGAAGTTCTATCAGCTGATCAGCAGCAAAGTTATATTACAGCTGAAAAATTAAAACCCAAAATGCAACTTGCTATCAGTGGTGTAGAGCGTCTCAAGGCGGTGTGGTCTGGCTTTGGTGCAGAGCAAGCACCTATTAGCACTACAGAACGTTGAGGTGAGACATATGTTAAAACGTCTTATCGCCTTTTCACTTAGTCAGCGCATTTTAATATTATTGCTCACATTGGCGATCAGTGTGGCAGGCTACATTGCTTTTACGAAACTACCAATTGATGCTTTTCCTGATGTGTCAAGTACGCAAGTACAAATTGTGATGAAATCGCCCGGCATGACGCCCGAAGAGGTGGAAAGCCGTATTGTTGTACCCATTGAACAAGAAATGTTGGGAATATCTCATCAGACAGTAATGCGTTCGCAATCTAAATACGCGATTGCGATTATCACATTAGACTTTGCTGAAGGCACTGACCCTTATTGGGCTAGACAACAGGTGAATGAACGTTTAAGTAATGTGATGTCTGCATTACCAAGTAGTACGTCAGGTGGAATTGCACCCATGACGACCCCATTAGGTGAATCTTTTATGTTTACCTTACATGGGCCACTCAGTGATATGGAAAAACGAACTCTACTTGATCGGGTGGTTCGTCCACAACTTCGTAAAATTGAAGGGGTCGCCGATGTTAACGCTTTGGGGGGACTTGTTCGTACATTTGAAGTGACCCCTAATTTAGAGGCCCTGGCGGCACGAGGCTTATCTTTAACACAGCTACAACAGGCAATCGAGCTAAATAATGCCAGTGATGGTGCTGGGCGGCTTAATGAAAATGGAGAGTCATTACTGATCCGAAGCGATAGCCGCGTCAGAAACCTTGAAGAGTTAGGCGATATTATTGTTTCTAGCCATCAAGGAACATTGGTGCGGGTTAAAGATGTTGCACAGGTACATACTGGAGCACTCACACGCTATGGTGCAGTGACTGAAAATGGCCAAGGTGAGGCTGTCCAAGGTATTGTATTAACTTTAAAAGGTGCGAATGCACGTCAAGTCGTTCAACATGTTCGTGAGCATTTGTCCGACATTGAAAAAACTCTGCCACAGGGTACAACGATTGAACCATTTTATGATCGTGGTGAGTTGGTAAACCGAGCCATTCATACCGTAAGTAAAACGTTATTAGAAGCTATTGTCTTAGTCTTGATTTTACTTTTATTGTTCTTAGGAAACCTAAGGTCTGCTTTAGTGGTTGCGGCAGTTTTACCATTATCTGCACTAAGTACTTTTTTGATGATGCACCATTTTGGTTTAAGTGCCAATTTAATGTCTTTAGGTGGTTTGACGATTGCGATTGGTTTATTAGTGGATGCTGCAGTTGTAGTGGTTGAAAATATTGAAATGCAACTTGCTGAAGCAAAAGAGTCACCGCAACGTTCTTTTTTACCGCCATTAAATATGATTTACCGCGCAGTGTCTGAGGTTGCAGTACCAGTCACAGCAGGCATGATCATTATTATGTTAGTGTTTATTCCATTGGTCACGCTTGAAGGATTGGAAGGGAAGCTCTTTTCACCTGTGGCTTTAACAATTGTATTTGCTTTATCAAGTTCACTAATTTTTTCTTTGACAGTGATTCCTGTACTGTGTTCATTCTTTCTAAAACCGAAAGCACATCACACACCCTTTTTAGTAGCTAAATTAGAAACTGGTTACCGAAAACTTTTGAATCTGAGTTTAGCCCATCCTAAACAGATTTATGTCTTAGCAGGTGGTACCTTACTTCTGGCTGCATTGATTTTCCCATTCATTGGAAAGTCATTTATGCCAACCATGGATGAGGGAGATACTATTTTACAGTTAGAAAAAATCCCTTCGATTAGCTTACAAAACTCAATTGCATTAGATCTGGATATTCAAAAACGTATTTTGGAACAAGTGCCTGAAGTTGAAAGAATTGTGGCACGTACAGGTTCTGATGAATTGGGATTAGACCCTATGGGGTTAAATGAAACAGATAGTTTCATTGTGCTAAAACCACAAACGCAATGGCAAGTCAAAAATAAAGAGCAAATTTTAGAAAAAATTCGTCTTGTACTTCAAGATGTTCCTGGCGTGAACTTAACATTTAGTCAACCCATAGAGATGCGCACTTCAGAAATGTTGTCTGGAGTACGAGGAGATTTGGCTGTCAAAATTTTTGGAAGTGATTTAGACCAGCTTAATGATTTATCAAAGCAAATTGCAATAGTTCTACAAGGCATTGAAGGCAATGAAGATGTCATGACACTCGAAAATTCGGGAGTACAGTATCAAGAGCTGCGAATCCATCGTGATATGGCTATACGAAATCAATTGGACAGTCAAAATGTTCAAGCCCAACTCAAGATGCTCGTGGAAGGCAAAGAAATAGGTTCCATTATTGAACAGGGGCGCCCTGTTCCATTAATGATGAAAGGGGATCCACGTTTGGGAGAGTCGAGTTTTGAATTTTCCAATATTGCCTTGCCAATTGAGAATGCAGCTGCAGTGCCATTGTTATCTTTAGCAGAAGTGGTTAAGACTGAGGGTGTCGTAAAAATTGATCGTGAAAATGCATCACGAATGTCAGTGGTACGTGCCAACGTACGTGATCGTGATTTAGTTAGTTTTGTAGATGAAGCAAAACAATTGGTTGCAGAGAAAGTCAAGTTACCAACCGGCTACTCACTCAAATGGGGGGGGCAATTTGAAAACCAACAACGTGCGGCTGCTCGCTTAATGCTTGTTGTACCTGCTGCATTAACAATGATCTTCTTTTTACTATTTACGACTTTGGGTTCGGTGCGTCAAGCCGTATTGGTTTTCGTCAATATTCCCTTTGCGTTAGTCGGTGGAGTATTTGCATTAGCATTAACAGGTGAGTATTTATCTGTTCCTGCATCAGTTGGTTTTATTGCCTTGATGGGGATTGCTGTACTGAATGGTTTAGTGATGATTAGTTATTTTAATCAACTGATTTCTCGTGGTGTTGCAATTGAGGAAGTTGTTCGTGAAGGTGCTATGCGCCGTTTACGTCCAGTCATGATGACCGCGAGTATTGCAGCTTTAGGTTTGATCCCATTGTTATTTACTACTGGCCCTGGTGCCGAGATTCAACGTCCATTGGCGATAGTTGTGATTGGAGGGCTTATTTCTTGTACTTTGCTGACTCTGATTTTACTTCCTAACTTGTTTAAAAAATTTGGTTTAGCGCGAGATCATCATGTCTGAAATATGCCAACTCTCTATTAACGTGTCCTCTGATATTGCTGAAGAACTTATGGAGCATTTGTGGTTAATTCCTGAGTTGATTTCAGGGTGTACTTGTGTCAACGCACAAGGGTTTGGTAATCGCCAACATTATCGTAATGTTCAGGAAAAAATTCGCGGAGCAACTGAACGGAATCTTATATTGCTGATTGTACAACACGAATCTGTATCATTGGTTTTGGCGCATATTCAGCAAAAATTTAAATCAAGTGATTGTTTTTATTGGGTCATACCTACATTAATTTCTGGTTATATGAGCCAAGGAGCACTTGACTAATGACATTAAATATCAAATCAACACTTCTAGGCCAAATTTGGTATCTGTTTGGGTTGGGCTATTGTTTTACAGTGGCTTCGACAGCAATTGCAAAACCTCAACTTGAAGCTGCTTTGCCACCACTTGAAGCAGTACAACAGAGTCTAGTAGAACATCCGAATGTGCGTGCTGCAATATCAGAGCAAGATTATGCAGACTTTGCCCGACAAGGATTAAAAGTAGGGCAAAATCCGTGGACTGTTACAGCCGGTATGCAAGTACGTAAGACGGATACACAACTAGAGCGAAAACAAGCCAATAGTTATGAACCTAGTTTGGGGATAGAAAAACAAATACGTTTGCCTAATAAATACCGGCTAGATCAAGATCTAGCACAACGTATTTCAAGTATTGCAGAACTGAAGTATGAGAATGCTCAACATCAAGCATCTAAAATGTTGTTAAATAGTTGGTTTGCTTATATGCGAAGCACATTGCATTTGAAGCGACTGCAAGAACAGCTGGATCAAATTCAGCAATTTATCCAAGTGACTGAACAACGTATTCGAGCAGGAGATGCACCACGACTTGAGCTAATGCTCTTGAAGAATGAGTACCAACAACTTGAGGAACAATATATGCAAGCTAAAGCTGCATATATTCAAGCTCAGCAATTGTTGGCCCGCGATTATAGAGGAAAGATCCCTGAACAGTGGAGCAGCGATGTTATACAGCCTAGCCCTATACAGTATAGTCAAGCAGAGTGGGTACAGAAAATTTTGTCAGTTAATCATGAGTTAGCACTCGTAAGGATGCAAGCTACACAGCAATACGCAGTATTAAAAAGAGAGCAGCTTAATAGACTGCCAGATCCTACGATTGGTTTTGGTTACAGTAGGGAGCAATCGGGAGAGGAGAATTTATTAGGGGTTAGTGTTTCAATTCCTTTGACTGCGCGACAAGTCGGTATTGCTTCAGGAATGGCAGCGGCAGAAGCAAAAAAAGCGGATTTGGAGGTATTGCGTGTAGAAAAACGTCTGCGTCAAGAAATACAGGGGTGGGTGATTCAAATGGAGTCAGCGACTGTACGGAATACGAAGGCGCAAGAAAACTTACAACTGTTGCAACAACAACATCACTTGATGCAAAAAGCGTATAAATTAGGTGAGTTGAATCTCAATGAGCTTTTGTTGCATTCGCAGCAATTGATTGAAGCACGTAGCCGAGTCGATCAAGCTAAAGTAGATTATGCAGAAAGTATGAGTTCCTTATTACTTGATTCTCATCAATTGTGGCCTTTACATGAGATGGATAGAATTTAACAGTAATATTTACGAGCATAGTAGGGATTATAAATTTGCGCTGTAGTTTGGTAAGCAAGAGAAAAAGGTGTTATGAGAGTTCTATTGGTAGAAGATGATAGCTTGTTGGCAAAAGCAACTGCACGTGGTCTAGATCAAATGGGCTTTGTAGTTGACATTGCGAGCACAGCAGAGCAAGCGTACCATTTTTTAGTGAGTTATCATTATCACTTTATTCTACTAGACTTAGGTTTGCCTGATCGAAATGGGATTGAAATTTTAAAATCACTACGTCGCAAAAAGAATCAAGTTGGAATTATTATTCTGACTGCTCAAGATCAGGTTGATGATCGTATTACAGGTCTAGAGGCAGGAGCTGATGATTTTGTTGTTAAACCTTATGATTTACATGAGGTCGTAGCAAGGATTCATGCTGTATTACGCCGAATTTCAGGAGAGGTAGGGGACCTAATTCAGGTTGGAAATATTAGTATTAACAAAGCGAGTAAACAAGTACTGTTAAATCAAGTCGAAATTGAGTTGACACATAAAGAGTTTCATTTATTGGAGTTATTTACTCTCAATCGTGGTCGTGTAATTTCGCGTGAAAATATAGAAAATTCATTTTATGCTTATGACGTTGATGTGAGTAGTAATGTTGTACAAGTCTATATTCATAACTTGCGTCGGAAATTAGGTAAAAATATTATCCGTACAGTACAAGGTTTTGGATATATCATGGATGAACAGCATTAAATGGCTGATCCAATTCGCAGCTATTCATTAACCCAGCGCTTATCTATAATTTTACTGGCAATTACCACTAGCGTTTGGTTGGGTAGTTTAGGAAGTATTTATTGGGGAATGCAAAACACTGCCAATAATATTTTTGATAAGTCATTAGCAGAAACTGCTCATGCTTTATTGTCTACGACTCTAAGTACCCTAGATGGAAAAGTACCGCAGCATACAGTGATTGAAAAAGCTAAGGGTGAGCATTATGACCAAATTGTATTTCAAATTTGGCATCGTGATGGACAATTAATTTATCGTTCTATTGGTGTGGAAACACAGCCATTTGTTCAGCAAGATAATTTTGGTTGGATTAAACTGAATAATAATACTTATCGTAGTTATTCTGTTTGGGATAGTACGCATACAATACAGGTACAAATTGCGCAGGTTTGGACAATTCGAAAAGATATTCAGCAAGATATGTTGCTGTTTTTGATTTTGGTTTCAATCATATTTTTGCCATTATTATTATGGTTGATTATTTGCACGATCCGTCGTCATTTATTGGCTGTATATAGCATTAGTCAAAACTTAGAAAAACAATCCATTGAACATTTAAATCCAATTAAGCCAGTTGTACCGAAAGAAATAGAACCTTTAGTGAGCTCTTTAAATACCTTACTTAGTGAGATTGCTGAAAGTATGCAACGTGAAAAACGTTTTACCTCAAATGCCGCTCATGAACTCCGTACACCATTAGCTGCTATACGCTTACATGCCCAAGTACTTCAAAATGCACGTTCCAATGAGGAGTCTAAGGAAGCTGCACAGGACATTATTACAGGAGTAGACAAAGCATCAAGAATGATTACTCAGTTGCTTACATTAGCGAGGCTTGAACCGAATGCCACACAAAACAAAAGCAATATTGATTTGGTAGATATTGTTAAAGGTACAGTTGAAATGATGGGTATTCAGTTCAGAAAAGCAGGTGTAGACTTACAATTGCATCTCACCTCAGTGTGCGTTTGGGGGCAGTCAGATCAGTTGGAAATTATGTTGAGAAATATACTCGAAAATGCCATTCTTTATCGTAGTTCAATACATAAACCTATTATTAAAGTCAGTTGTGGAAGTATTGGAAATGGTAGTTTTATACAGGTTGAAGATAACGGCATAGGTCTAGATGAAGCACAAATCCCATTTATATTTCAGCGTTTTTATAGAATAAATCAAGCCAGTTCTGTAGTAGGAAGTGGTCTGGGATTATCTATTGTGAAGCAGATTATTGACTCTCATTTAGGCAAGATTACTTTACAACGTGCAAATGCAGTTGGAGGATTGATTGTCAGAATTGAATTTTTCAAAAAATTGAATATTTATTAAAACGATAGTCAAAAAAATAGATTTTATCATATTGATTTATAAATTTAATTTAAATGCTGGCGTATATCGTTGTCCACTCATAATGTTCTCTCCTATGCAAAAAGAATAGACGAAATTTGTCTAGGAGACTTGCCGAGACTTATAACATCTCGCATGATAGTGTAAATCGCTTTCTAGAACGTGAAGACTACACACCTCACGACCTATATCAAGAAGCAATTCAACATATTGATAATAATAAACTTATAGTCAGTATTGATGATACTGTTTTAGATAAACCCTATAGTCAACATATGGACTTGGTTAGCTATTTTTGGTCAGGCAAACACCACCGATCCGTCAAGGGTATTAATCTCATTACCTTGTATGCGACAGATCAGAATGGTCAAAATATTCCAATTAATTTCCGAATTTATGACAAATCTGAAAGTAAAACCAAGAATGATTACTTTATGGATATGTTAAGTGAAGCACTCAGTTGGGGTGCAAAGATTCAATTTATTACAGGTGATAGTTGGTATTCATCGACTGGAAATCTAAAAACCATAAGAAAATATGGTATTCGATTTATGTTTGGTATCGACTGTAACCGTAAGGTTTCCCCAGAAAAAGGACAATGGTTTCAACTGCGTTTATTGCCAAATTTCCATCAGGGTCAAGTGGTCTGGCTCAAAGATTTTGGCTTTGTACAATTATTTAAGACTCAGTTAAAAGAACAGCAGAGGTTTTATATTGTGCATCAAGATGAAGATGATTTATTGTCCTTTGAGGGTTTTCATGAATTACATTCAAGTCATTGGAAAATAGAGCAATATCACCGGGTGATTAAACAGGTTTGTCATATTGAAAAGTTTCAAGTAAGACGATCTAAACTGATTTTGAATCATATTTTTTCAGCCTTGATGGCCTACGTCGAGATACAAAAGAACCAGTTTGAGCGGATCTTTGAAAATGTATATCGTTGGCAGAAGAAATTATTTAGACCAGTTATCAAAAACTTCATTGATGACTTTATTCTCGATAAAAATCATCTGCTACCACAGAGAATCTATAAATAATAGTGCGTAAGTCCTATATATTATCTTTCTCACAATTTCATAAATATCAATTATCTAATAAGTTGACAAAAACAACTAATCATGCGAAAAAGTTTTTTTAGTTAACAGATGTTCACACATGCCTCGAATTGTTTCTGTACCACTTAGTTTAGAACAGCGAGAACGACTCATTTTTCTGGCCAAGCATGCAAAACATTGGCGTGAAAGACAACGTGCCCAAACTATTCTCTGGCTTTCTGAAGGTAAAAGTGTTGCGGAAGTTGCCACTCTACAAGAACGTATCCCAGAAACCATAAGGCTACAACTCCGACGTTGGGAATTGTATGAGTTTGAATCGATTAAAGAAGGTCATCGCTCAGGTCGGCCCAATACATTGATCTCAGACTATCAGGCGAAAATCCTAGATTGGGTCAATACAAGTCCACTCAATGCA